>DATEQI010000044.1:0-9712 GCA_035272805.1 Alphaproteobacteria bacterium
GACCGTGGCGCGCGCGATCCGCTGCGCGAGCTCGGCCGGCAACCCTGCCGCGATCCCCGCTGCCGTCAGGCACTCGACGAGCAGGAACACGTAGGCCGGCCCGCCGCCCGAGACGGCCGTCACCGCGTCGATAAGGGCTTCGTCCTCGACCCAGGCGACCTCGCCGACCGCGTCCAAGAGCGATGAGGAGAGCTCCCGTTGCGCCGGCGTGACGCCCGGCCCGGCGCAACAGACGCTCATGCCGCGCCCGACCGACGCCGGCGTGTTCGGCATGGCGCGCACGATGAGGGCAGCCTCGCCCAGAAGCCTGCGGAAATAGCCGATCGTCTTGCCGGCGGCGATCGAGAGGAAAACCGTGGCAGGGCCGGCGTAGCGCCGGTAGGGTGCCGCCGCGCCATCCATCGCCTGGGGCTTGACCGCGAGGATGACCACGTCGGGCCGAAAAGCGGGGTCGATCGCCTCCGCCCCGGCGTGGACCGCGACGCCGTGCTTGTGGCGGAGCGCCTCCGCCACGGGCCCCGGCTCCACCACCGCGACATGGTCCGGCGCCACGCCGCGGGCGAGCCAGCCCGACAGCATGGCACCCCCCATCTTGCCCCCACCCACGAGGAGCAAACGTGCGTCCCTGCTCATGGCGGGAGCTTAACCCGCGGCCGGCGACTTTGGCGAGCCGCCTTTGGGGCGAGCCGCCTTTGGCTGCCGCCTATGCCTCGCCGGCGGTATCGAGCATGGCGGCGCCGATGCCCTCTTTCGGCGTCTTGCCACCCCACACGACGAACTGGAAGGCGGGATAGAAGCGCTCGCACTCGGTGATCGCGATGTCCACGAGATCCTCGAGCTGCTCCACGCTCGGCCCGTTGGCGCCGCGGAGCAGCGAGGTGTGCCGGAAGATCGGCATACCGTCCTCCTCCGCGACGTCGAAATGACCGAGCCAGAGCTTCTCGTTGATGAGCGAGAGCAGTTCGTGGATCGCCCCGCGCTTCGCCCGCGGCACCTTCATGTCAAGGGCGCAGGAAAAATGCATGGCGCTCAGATCCTCGAGCCAGGCGAAGTGAAGATGGTAGTCGCACCATTGCCCGGTGATGTCGACGACCATCTCGTCCGTGCTGCAGCGGTCGAATGGCCAGTCGTGCGCGCTGACGATCTCCTCCACAAGATCGAGCGGGTTCGGTAGGGCGCTTTCGGCTTCGACGATACGAGTAGACATCCAGGCCCCTCCTTGCCAACAGGCATCCGACGGCCGCGCAGGCTCCCGTGGCGGACTGGCTCCCCACTGGGACTAGGATTTGTAGAGGTCGCGACCTCGGCCCACCATGGACGGTAGCCTGACAAATTTACGCTCGAACTTCAAGAAGGGTCTTACAAGATTTTGTTATCTTTTTATTTATCGCCCCAACAGCTTGTAACCAACAATAGGTTGTGGCTTTTGCCTTAAACCGGGCCGTTTACCGCAAGGGCTTGTGGCTACCCCCGTGTTTTGCCCTGGCGGGTTCGGCTTCCTCGAGCGCCTGCTCGAGCCGGGCCAAGCGGGCCTCGAGCGCCTCTTGGGCTGCGCGCGCATTGGCAGCCACCGCCTTGACCGCCTCGAATTCCTCCCGCCGCACCAGCTCCATCTCGGCGAGGAGGCGCTCGAGGCGCCGGCGCACCAGCGCGTCGATCTCCTCCTTGAGGCCCGCGAGCGAGCCGAGCGCCCCGCTGGTGAGCCGTGCCAGATCGTCGAGAAGGCGATTGTCTACCTGCATGGTGGGGCTCCCCCGGCCGCGTTCGCGCTTGCCGAGCGCAGTATGGGACGCCCGCATCCCGCTCGCAACCGCGGCAAACTTGCGAGGCTCGGGGAGCGCCCCTATAAGGGGCGAGGCGACGGACGGGCGTGAAAGGGCGATCCCGGGCGATGCAGAACGGCATGATCCTCGTCACCGGCGGCGCCGGCTTCATCGGCTCGAACCTCGTCGCGGCACTCGAAGCGCGCGGAAGTGCCGTGGCGGTGTGCGACCGGCTGGGCAGCGGCGAGAAGTGGCGCAACCTCGCCAAGCGCGAGCTCGCCGCCTTCGTGGAGCCCGAGGGGCTCGCCCATTTCCTCGAGCGCCATCGCGGCGCGCTCGCCGCCATCTTCCACCTCGGCGCCGTGTCGGCGACCACCGAGCACGATGCCGATCTCATCGTGCGCACCAATTTCACGCTCTCGCAGCTCTTGTGGGAGTGGTGCGCGGAGCACGGCGCGCGCTTTTTCTACGCCTCTTCCGCGGCCGCTTACGGCGACGGCGGCGCCGGCTTCGACGACGACGCCGGGCTCGCGGCACTCGCGCGCCTCCGCCCCATGAATCCCTACGGCTGGAGCAAGCTCCTCTTCGATCGGCGCATTGCGCGCATCCTGAGCGAGGGCGGACGGCGGCCGCCGCAGTGGGTGGGCTTGCGCTTCTTCAACGTCTATGGCCCCAACGAATACCACAAGGGCGCCATGCGCAGCGTGGCCAAGCAGGCCCACGAGCGCTTAGCTGCGGGCGAGCCCGCCATCCTCTTCCGCTCGCACCACCCCAACTATCCCGATGGCGGCCAGCTCAGGGACTTCATCTGGGTCGGCGACTGCGTGGATGCCATGATGTGGTTCTACGCGCATGAGGAGGCGAGCGGCCTCTTCAATCTGGGCACGGGAAAGGCCCGCAGTTTCGCCGATCTCGCGCGCGCCGTCGCCACGGCGCTCGGGAAAGAGGCCGACGTCCGCTACGTCGACACGCCTGGCGAGATCCGCGCGCGCTACCAATACTTCACCCAAGCCGAGACGGCCCGACTGAGAGGTGCCGGCTACGCCCGGCCCTTCACCGAGCTCGAGGACGGCATCGCGCACTACGTGAAGGATTACCTCAGCGCCCCCGATCCCTACCTCTGACAGGCTCCCCGGGACCTCAAGACGCGAGCGATAGCCGATGGCCCTTCATTTCCCCGACATCGACCCCGTGGCGCTCAGGCTCGGCCCGCTCGCCATCCGCTGGTACGCGCTCGCCTATATCGTCGGCATCCTCATCGGCTGGCGCCATGTGCGCAAGATCGCGGCGGCCGCGCCCAAGGCGATGGGCGCGGAGCAAACCGACGATCTCGTCGTCTGGTGCACGCTCGGCGTCGTGCTCGGCGGCCGCCTCGGCTACGTGCTGTTCTACCAGCCGGATGTCTATCTTGCCGATCCCGCCCAGATTTTGGCGCTTTGGCACGGCGGCATGTCGTTTCACGGCGGGCTCTTGGGCGTTATCGCAGCACTCGTGCTTTTCACGCGCCGGCAGAAGCTCTCGTTTCTGATGGTCGGCGACGCGGTCGTCTGCGCGGTGCCGATCGGACTCTTCTTCGGCCGGCTTGCCAATTTCGCGAACGGCGAGCTCTTCGGCCGGCCGAGCGGGCTGCCGTGGGCGATGATCTTTCCGCGCGGCGGGCCCGAGCCGCGCCATCCGAGCCAGCTCTACGAGGCCTTGCTCGAGGGAGTGGTACTCTTCCTCGTTCTCTTCTTCCTCCGCCGCAAGGGCTGTCGCGCGCGGCCCGGCGTCCTCTCCGGGGTCTTCCTCATCGGCTACGGCATCGCGCGCATCATCGGCGAGCTCTTTCGCCAGCCGGACCCTTTCCGCGGCTTCATCACCCTCGGCGGCTTGCTCCCCTTCGATGTCACCGAAGGCCAAATCCTCTCGCTTCCGCTCATCCTCTTCGGGGCCTGGCTCGTCGCACGCGCCAAGCCGCTTCCCGTCCAGCCCGAGCCGTGAGCGACGCGAGCGGCCATCTCAAGCGGCTCATCGCACTCAAGGGTCCCCTCAGCCTCCCGGAGTTCATGAGCGCGGCGCTGTGGCACCCGCAAGACGGCTACTACGCGCAAAGCGAGGTGCTCGGCGCCAAGGGCGATTACGTCACCAGCCCCGAGATCAGCCAGATGTTCGGCGAGCTCCTAGGGCTCTGGAGTGCCGCCGCCTGGGACGCGATGGGCCGGCCGGCGCTACTCCGCCTCATCGAGCTCGGCCCCGGACGGGGTCTCTTGATGGCGGATGCGCTGCGCGCGGCGCGTACCCAGCCGGGCTTCCTGGCGGCGGCCCACATCCATCTCGTCGAGGCGAGCCCCCGCTTGGCAGCGGCGCAGCGCGCCCGCCTCGAGGGCGCGAGGGCGAGCTGGCACCCCGATCTCGCCGCAGTGCCGGAGGGGCCGACCGTCCTCCTTGCCAACGAATTCCTCGACGCCCTCCCCATCCTTCAGCTCGAGCGCACCGCGGCGGGCTGGCGCGAGCGGCTCGTCGACTACGACAGCGCCGCCGGACGGTTCCGCTTCACGCTCTCGCCCCGTCCTGCGGCCGCGGAAGCGTTGCTCTCGCCGGCGGAACGCGCGGCTCCTGTGGGCAGCATCGCCGAGCTATCGCCGGCCGCTATCAGCCTGGTCAGCACCATCGCCCAGCGTCTCGTCGCGCATGGCGGCTGCGCACTCTTCATCGACTACGGCCGCGACACGGCCGGCTTGGGCTCGACACTCCAGGCGCTCAGCCGGCACGCGCGGCACGATGCACTCACCGCACCGGGCACGGCCGACTTGACCGCGCATGTCGATTTCGCGGCGCTTGCGCGCGCCGCGCGCGAGGCGGGTGCCGCTTGTCACGGCCCGATCGCGCAAGGCGAGTTTCTGCTCGCACTTGGCATCCGCGAGCGCGCCGAGCGCCTCGCGGCCGCGGCCTCGCGCGAGCAGGCAGAGGACATCCATGGCGCGCTCAGGCGCTTGATCGAGCCCGGCGAAATGGGCACCCTGTTCAAGGCGCTTGTCCTTGCCCATCCGGCGCTGCCCGTCCCTCCCGGCTTCAGAGAGCTGCGATGACACAAGCGGTCCCGCTCGAAAGCGCTAGGCTCGCAGCCTTGTCCGGCGTGCGGCACGGCTTCTTCACGCGCCAGGGCGGGGTCTCATGCGGCGTCTATGCCTCGCTCAACTGCGGCCTCGGCTCGGGCGACGATCCCGCGGCGGTGCGCGAGAACCGCGCGCGCGCCATGGCCGCCTTCGGCCTGCCGGGGAGCGCGCTCGCGACCGCGCATCAGGTGCATTCCGCGCGCGTCGAGGTGCTCGAGGCGCCTTTCCCGCTCGACGCCCGGCCGCAGGTCGACGGCCTCGTCACGTGCCGGCGCGGCTTGGCACTCGGCGTGCTTGCCGCCGATTGCACGCCCGTGCTCCTCGCCGATGCGGAGGCAGGGGTCGCAGGTGCCGCGCACGCCGGTTGGCGCGGGGCGCTTGCCGGGGTCCTCGAGGCGACCGTGGAGGCCATGGTTGCCTTGGGTGCAGAGCGCGAGCGTATCCATGGTGCGATCGGCCCCGCCATCGCCGGCACCTCCTACGAGGTCGGCCCCGAGTTTCCTCTCCCCTTCCTCGCCGAGGATGGGGCGAATGGCGCCTTCTTCCGGCCGGCCGCGCGCCTCGGCCATTTCATGTTCGATCTGCCGGCCTATGTGGCGGAGCGCTTGGCCCGCCTCGGTCTCGCTTCCGTCGATCGGCTCGCGCACGACACCTATGCGGCACCCGAGCTCTTCTTCAGCTACCGGCGCAGCAGCCACGAGGGGTGCAGCGACTACGGGCGGGGCCTTTCGACAATCGCGCTGGTCTGAGGGCGGAACGGGTGAAATAGCGCGGCTCACCCGCCCATGCGCGTCGCTCCCACTTGCGCTCTTGCTGAGCCGCGTCGACCAGGGCATTTTCGCAGCGAATGGAGTCTTCTCGTCCTCAGCGTCAAGGCCGGGCTTGGCCTGTCCAAGCGCTCATCCTGGCCTCGCTCTTGGCCGCGACGTCGCTCGGCGGCTGCATCGACGAGCCGCGTCCCTTCCGGCCGGCGGCAAAGCCGCTGCCCTCCGAGCTCGCGGCACCCGAGCGGGAACGCTTCGTCTTCGTCGTGACCCCGGTCGCGGGCGTTGCCGCCCCACTCGGCCGCGAGCTTGCGGATGCCATGGCGAAAGCCCTCGAGAAACGCAGCCTCCCGGTTGCCATCGGCGAGAAAGGGCCGGCTCGCGCGCTCTATACCGTGAGCGCGCGCTTGGAGGCCCCTTCTCCTGCCGCGGCGGCGAAGGGCCCGGCGGCCGTGAGCTGGGAGGTGCGGAATGAGAGCGGCGAGCTCCTCTCGCGCTACCCGCAGCTCCTCCCGCTCGGCGCCGACCTGGCGTCGCCCGCGGCCAAGGCCAAGCTCATCGCCGACATCGCGCGCGAGCCTGCGGACATGGTGGTCAAAGGCATCGAGGGGGATGTGCCGCCGCCGCTCGATCAGCCCGCCGCAAGTGCTGCGGAGCGCGCGCTGAGTGCCGCCTCCGGCCGCAGTCTTGCGGTCGAGTCGATCAAGGGCTCGCCTGCGAGCGACGGCGACACGGCCCTGCGCCAGACCATCGAATACGCGCTCAAGGTCGCGGGCATCAAGGTGGTGCAGCAGAAGGCACGGGACAGCCTGCTGCTCGACGGCATGGTGGCCGTCTCACGGGTCAACGAGGGCACCCAGCACGTGAAGGTGACTTGGAGCGTCAAGCGCCCGGACGGCACGGTGGTCGGCGAGGTGAGCCAGGAGAATAACGTGCCGACGCGTCTTCTCGAGCGGGTCTGGGGCGAGATCGCCTCTTCGGTCTCGCAGAATGCCGCGCAAGGGATCGCCGCCCTCGTCGAGGAGGCGGAGCGCACCAAGGCCAAGTGAGTGTCGCTGACGCCGCGCACCCCCTGATGCTTGCAATACCATCGGGGGTCCTTCGAGACGCGACCCTCCGGGTCGCCCCTCAGGATGAGGAGATTTGTGTGTGGCAGTAGGAGCTTGCCTCATCCTGAGGAGCGCGCGGAGCGCGCGTCTCGAAGGACGCATGTGAGCCGGTCCGAGGCACCCGGACGCAGCGCAAGAACCTAATTTTCGTTGCTCCGCTGATTTGTGCGCATGCCGTGGCCTCAAAGGGGGGGAAATGCATGGCATGGCAACGAGACCCCCTCCCGCTTGAAAAGGGGGGGTGACGCTCGAATTTGCGAGAGTTGGCACCACGCGCGAGATCGCATCACGAGACCCCCGCCGCGTCGAGCACGCGGGGATCGAAGGGGTAGGGCACGGGAGGTCCGTCGCGCCTGGGGAGCACCACGGTGGCGCTACCGGGCGTGCCCTCCTCGCCTTTCTCGTTCCTGAGGCCGATCTCGAGCTCGACGACGCCGAAGCGGCCGCGCGCCTCCTTCGCCTTGACGCGCCCCCAGGCGGTGAGCGTCTCGCCGGGCAGGTTCATGCCGCGGAACTGGAAGCGGAGCTTCCAGGGCCAGCCGCCCTCGCCTGCCCAATCGGCCAGGAGCTGGATCATGACGTGCTGCTTCCACGATCCGTTCACCACCACGTCGGGCAGCTTGTCGTGCGCGGTCGCGTAGCGCCAGTCGTAGTGGATGCGGTGCCAATTCTCCATGGCGGCGGACCAGCGCATGATGTGCGCGGTCGACATGGGGCCTTTCACGAGATCGGGAATCCGCGCGCCGAGCGTGACGTCCTCGAAATAGACCTGTGCCATCGTCTTTTCCTCAACGCAGGATCATCGTGTTGACGGACTTGAGGAGCGGCTCGCCGCCCTCGTTCGTGTAGACGTCCTCGATGACGAGAAAAACCATGGCCCCGCTCTTGCCGTCGCGCTGGTAGATGTCCTGGTACCGGCTCTTGCGGAAAATGCGCTCGCCCACGCGCGCGTAGCGGAAGAACTCGTACTCGTAGCCGCCGTTGAGCAGGCGCGGCAGCGGCACCGGCACGGCCGGCAGCCCCGCACGCAACGCCCGCTCGCGGCCATCGAAGTCCGCTTCGCCCATGGCGTCGAGCGGATCGGGCCGCTCGGGCGGCCGCCGGAAGGCATGGACGGGGAAGCCGAGCGGGGCCACGACGGCGGCGTAGCGGCCGCGCTCCGCCCGGGCAGCGTCCCAATAGCGCGGTGCCGGGTCCATCGTGGCCTGAAAGAAGCGCCGGACCTCGCTCGCTTCCACCGGATGGGCGGCCTCGAGGCGCGCCGACTCGACGCCGATGAGCGCCTTGACCTCAAGAGTGATGTAGTCGAGAGCCATGGAGCCCCTCCTCCTCGCTTTCGCTTGCGCCGCCCGCGTGCCCGCTAGTGTTCCGACTCCGACGGTTCGTTCCGAACCGGCGGCCCGGAACACTAGCAAAATCATAACGATGTGTTGTGGTTCCGACACAATGATTGGGAATCAAGCGTCGGAACCACAACACTGGCCTGTTTTCGGCCTGTGCCAAAGGGCCAATTCGGGTAGGATACGCTCTACCGCACTCTTGGCGCGCGGCCGCCGACCCCGAGGCTTGCCGCCGTAGTTTACAGTTTTGCGTCATGTTGTTATAGAAGCGCCGCGAGCGCGCCTGAGACCCCGTGGCCCCCGCGGGGCGCCCGGCGCACCCCCGTGAGGCAAATCGGCATGAAGCTTTTGAGCGGCACGGCCAACCGCCCTCTTGCCGAAGGCATTGCGCGTTACATCGACGTACCGGTCACCAATGCCAGCGTGCGGCGCTTTGCCGACAACGAGCTCTTCGTCGAGATTCTCGAGAACATGCGCGGCCAGGACGTCTTCGTGGTCCAGCCCACCTCCTATCCGGCCAACGATCACTTGATGGAGCTGCTCATCTGGCTCGACGCCTTGAAGCGCGCCTCGCCGGCCCGCATCACGGCGGTGCTGCCCTACTACGGCTATGCCCGCCAGGACCGCAAGACGGGTCCGCGCACGCCCATCTCGGCCAAGCTCGTCGCCAATCTGATCACGACCGCGGGCGCCAACCGGGTCTTGACCCTCGATCTGCATGCCAATCAGATTCAAGGCTTCTTCGACATTCCGCTCGACAACCTCTATGCCGCCCCCGTCTTCTACAACGATATTCGTAACCACTATAATGGCGAAAACCTGGTTATAGTGTCGCCGGACGTGGGCGGCCTCTTGCGCGCGCGCGCGATCGCCAAGCCTCTTGACGCCGACCTCGCGATCATCGATAAGCGCCGCGAACGCGCAGGCGAGTCCGAGGTCATGAACATCATCGGCGACGTCAAGGGTCGCCGCTGCATCCTGATCGACGACATCGTGGATTCCGCCGGAACGTTGTGCAGCGCCGCCCAGGCCTTGGCCGACAACGGGGCCTCCTGGGTGGCGGCCTATTGCACCCACGGGGTGCTGTCGGGGCCGGCGGTGAGCCGCATCATGGCCTCGCCGCTCGAGGCGGTAGTGATCACCGACAGCATCGAGGCGCGCGAGGAGGTGAGAGCGTCGAACAAGATCCGCGTCCTCTCGGTGGCCCCCTTGTTGGGCGAGGCGATCCGGCGGATCAGCCGAGGCGATTCGGTGTCGAGCCTGTTCAGCGAGGGCGAGGTGGCGCGGCTGTTGGGCGTCGTCTCCGACTGACGCGTGCCTTTGGAATTGGCGAGTTTCGGGCGGGCGGCACCCCTGGAGGCCGTCCGCCCGCATGGTCTGCCCCATGGGCGGGGCGGACGCTTCAGGCAAAGGAGAGCAACCATGGCCGATACCGTGTTCAATGCGGAGCGGCGCGAGCGGGCAGGTAAGGGGGCAGCCCGTGCCGCACGCCACGCCGGGCTCGTGCCCGGCGTCATCTACGGCGCCAAGAAGGCACCCGAGCTCGTCGCCGTTAAGCCGGCGGAGCTCATCCCCGAATTGCGCAAGAGCGGCTTCTTCACCAATCTTTACGACGTGAAGGTGAACGGCGCGGTCGAGCGC
>DATEQI010000045.1:0-5666 GCA_035272805.1 Alphaproteobacteria bacterium
GAAGGGGAGCTTCTTGTTCTTGAGCTGGCGCATGGCGAGCTCGATCTTCTCGAGGTCCTCGAGCTTGAGCGGCTCCGGCAGCTCGACGTCGTAGAAGAAGCCGTTGTCGATCGCCGGCCCCACGCCGAAGCGGGCCTGAGGCCATAGCTGTTGGATGGCGGCCGCCATGAGGTGCGAGCAGGAGTGCCGCATCCTGTGCAGAGCTTGCGGGTCCATGGCGGCTTGCTCGTTCATGGGGCGATATAGAGGGAGGCTCTCGGGCGGGTCAACCCCGATCTTGCACCGCGGCGATGCGCGCGCGGAAGGCGGCGAGCGCACTTCCCTCCGCCGCAGGCGCTGCCTGCTCGCCACGCGTGGCCGCAGCCTGGAGCGCCTCGGCCTGCACCTTGTCCACGGCGAGTGCCGACTTGACCTGCTCGGCGAGGACGGCGTCCGCGGCCAGGACATGGCTCACGACGCGCGAGCGCTCGTGCGTGCGTGGGATCAGCTGCTGCACGACGAGACTGTCCTCGCCGGGCTCGAGCGCCAAGGTGGGGAAATGCCAGAGCCGGCGCCTCTGCGCTTGCGCGAGCCAATGCTCGGCGAGGAGCTTCCAGTTGCAGGCGATGTCGGTCGCGAGCTCGGCCACAAGGGGCAGCGGTGTCGCGGCGGCGGGACCGAGCGCTGCATCGAGCGGCGCGATACTCGCGGCGAAATGCGCGGGCGTGCCCTCGGGCGAAACGAAGAGCAGCCCGCGCCAGGCGAGGAGCGGCACGCTCCTTAGGCCGTGCTCGGGCCGGGTCGGATCGGCGGGCTCGTATTTGAGCGGCGCCTCCTTGAAGCTGCCGTCGAAATTGTAGGTCCAGCCGTGGTAGCGGCAACGCAGCAGCGGGATGCTGCCGGCGCCGGCATCGAGCACGGGGAGGCCCTGGTGGCGGCAGACGTTCAAGTGAGCGCCGATGGCGCCGGCCTCGTCGCGCATGACGAAGACGGCGAGGCCGGCAAGGTTGTCGCAGACGTAGTCGCCGGCGCGCGCAAGCGCGTCGCTGCGCGCGATCATTTGCCAGGCGTCGGCGAATATGGCGCGCCGCTCGCGCGCGAAGGCGTCGGGCTCGACGTACCATGCGCTCGGCAAGAGGGATGTCATCGCCGCACCGCAATCGCAGCCGCGAGCCTACTTCACCCTCTCCCGCTTTGCGGGAGAGGGAGGCTGGGAGCCGCCTACTCCGCCGCCGCCCTCGCTTGCGGCCGGGCCAGGTACTTGTTGCAGAGCCCGTCGAGATAGAGCCGGCGCATGAGCGTCGCCTCCTTGACCGAACGCACGCAGGCGCCCTGCACCTCGGGTGTGGTCGCATATTTCTCGACGATCTCGAAGCCGCGCTCGCCATGCTCCTGGTCGGCCACGATATGGAGGCGGAAGAAGACGATCTCCTCCTCGGTGAAGCCGTATTTCTCGATGAGCGGCGGCGTGGTCTTGCTGTAGATCTTCGGCACCTGGGACTCGAGCCCGACGAGGAGCCCGGCGAGCGCCTCGACGAAAGGCCGATGGGCCTGGGCCGCACACCAGGATTGCAGGCCGAGCGTCTCGGGCAGGAGCTCGCCGTTCACTTGCGCGTTCACGATCTCCTCGCGGCTCTTGCCGCAATGCTCCGCGAAATCGAGCAGCAGCTTGTTATGGCGCACCGCGGGGAAGCCCGCCTGGCCGGTGATACCCTCCTCCTCGCTGATGTTCTCGAGGAGGAAATCGCGCACCTCCTCGACCGGGCAGCTGCCGTAGACCGTCGCCAGCCATGCGGAGAAGTGGCTGACATAATGGTAGTGCTGCTTCACCCATTCGCCGAGGAGCGGCTTGCTGAGCTTGCCGCTCACCCACGCCTCGCTCCATGGATGCACGCTCGAATGGCGCGCCGTGATCGCCGCCTCGAGCGCCTCGCGGAACTTGCTCTTCGCCATGGCCCGACTCCTTTCTCTGTCCCTCGTCCTTTGGTTATGTATATTGTATACAATATTTCCCGATGTCAAACATACCCCTACGGGCTGCGCGCCTTCGCGGCCTCGAGTGTGACGGCGCTCGCCGTAGGACCCGCTTCGCCCCCGGCAGCGGCCTCCGTCTGGGCCGCTTCAAGATGACGCTCGCCGGCCTGGAGCACGTGGCGCGAGGCAAGGAGGGCGGCAAGCTCCTCGTCGCCGGCGATGACGGCTTCGAGGATCGCCCGATGCTCCTCCCACGTTTGCGCCGCACCATTGGCGCTCCTGGGGGCGAAGACGAGGTTGGTGCGCTCCCGCAGCTGGCGCATGAGATCGCCGAGAATGCGGTTGTGGCCCGCGGCCGCCAGCAGGTCGTGGAAGTGTGCATTGAGGCGGACGAGCTCCGCAGGATCGCCCTCCCCGGCCCTCCGTTGCCCCTCGTTCAAGCACTCCATGAGCGTTGCGATCATGCCGGGATCGCGCCGGCGCGCGGCCAGCCGCGCGTTCATCGCCTCAAGCGTCGCGCGCACCTCGATCATCTCGCGCGTCTCCGCCGTGCTGAAGCCCGCGACCGTCGCCCCGCGCCGGGGAGCGACCGCCACCAGCCCCTCGGCGGCAAGCGCGCGTATGGCCTCGCGTACCGGGTTGCGCGAGACCTTGAAATCCTCCGCCAGGCGATCCTCGACGAGGCGCTCGCCCGACTTGTAGCGTCCGGAGAGGATGTCGGCGCGGAGGCGGTCCACCACGAGGTCGCGCAAAGGCGCGTGAAGCTCGCCCAAGGGCGGACCCTCCGCCTCGAGAACTCCCTCCTCCTGCCTGCCCGCGATCGCTTCGCTCATCAAGCCCTCGCAATCTTGTATACAAGATAGGTCGTCGAAACCGCTTGGTCCACAGCGGATTCCATTGAATTCCAGCTGAGCGCAACGAAAGAGGGTTCGAGTGTCCTGGTTCTGAAATTCGCGACATCAGGAAAACGCTTGTCATTGCGAGGCGCCCGAAGGGCGCCGAAGCAATCCAGAAATGGTTTCGCACCAGGCGCCCTGGATTGCTTCGCTGCGCTCGCAATGACGGTTATTTCCGGGTGAGAGGAACTTCCGAATCGGGACAACAGCGCACCGGATGCGCGGATGCGTCGAAGAGGCAGGGGATGTTCAAGTTCCGGCATCCGCGGCGAAACCTCCGCGTCCTCCGCCATCAAAATGGCTCCGTGGCCCCGAGTTCCGACGCAGCCTGCGGGGTTTGCGCCCACCGACTGATTTCGCTAGCGTCGCGACGAGGATTTGGGCTGCGGCACTCGGGAGGATCGAGGATGATCAAAGGCACCTGCGTACTGCTGGCTCTCGCCCTTGCGATCGCGCTCTCGGCTCGCGCGGCGGTCGCCGAGGAGATCACGGTCGGCGTGCTCCATCTCGCCTCGAGCGGCCCGATCTTCATCGCCGCCGACAAAGGCTACTTCAAGGACGAGGGGCTCGAGGCCAAGCTCGTCTTCTTCGAGGCCGCACAGCCCATCGCGGTCGCGGTCGTCTCGCGCGACCTCGACGTGGGCGTCACCGCCTTTACCGCCGGCTTCTTCAGCCTCGCCGGCAAGGGCGGCATCACCGTGATCGGCGCGCAGAGCCGGGAGGAGCCGGGCTACCACCTGATCGCCTACGTGGCCTCGGACAAGGCCTACGATGCCGGCTTCAAGAGCCTCAAGGATTTCCCCGGCAAGAAGATCGCGATCACGCAAGTGGGCTCGAGCTTCCATTATTCGCTCGGGCTGCTTGCCGACAAGCTCGGCTTCAAGCTCTCCTCCGTCGAGCTCGCCCCGCTGCAATCGATGCCGAACATGGCCTCGGCACTGGAGGGCAACCAGGTCGACGGCGCGCTCATGCCGGCGAGCCTGGCGATTCCCTTGATCGAGCGCGGGAAGGCGCATCTCTTGGGCTGGGTCGGCGACGAGACGCCCTGGCAGTTGGGCGCCCTCTTCACCTCGCCCAAGGAAGTGGCCGAGCACCGCGAGAGGCTCGAGCGATTCGTGCGCGCCTACCAGAAGGGGGCGCGCTATTACTACGACCAGCTCCTCGCCAAGGACGCGGGCGGCAAGGTCGCGGGCGGCCCCGAGCGCGCCGCGGCACTCGTCCTCATCGCCAAATACATCAACGAGACGCCCGAGCAGGTCGCCAAGAGCGTCGCCTTCATCGATCCGCAAGGCCGGCTCCTGGTGGGCGACGTCTATCGCCAGGTCGCCTGGTATCAGGCGCAGGGCCTGCTCGATCGCTCCGTCGACGCCAAGAGCTTCCTCGACCTCGGCTTCATCAAGGGTCATCTCGACCTGCCCCAGTGACGCCGCCAAGGAAAGCGCGTGACCATGGACCTTCTCGTTCAAGCGGTCGGCCATTCCTACGGCAAGGTCCGCGCGCTCGAGCGCATCGACCTCACGGTCAAGGCGGGCGAGATCCTGGCGCTCGTCGGGCCGTCGGGCTGCGGCAAGTCGACCCTGCTCGGCATCATGGGCGGCATCCTGAAGCCGAGCGAGGGCAGCGTCGCGTTGCGCGGCAAGCCCTCCCAGCGCTCGCTCAACCCCTTCACCTACGTGTTCCAGGATTTCGCGCTGCTGCCTTGGCGCACGGTTGCGGGCAACGTCGAGTTGGCGCTCGAGCACCATGGGCTCGGCACCGCCGCGCGCCGCGAGCGCGTCTCGGCCGTCCTCGCGCGCACCAAGCTCTCGGAGTTCAGGGCGGCCTATCCGCGCCAGCTCTCGGGTGGCATGCGCCAGCGCGTCGGCGTTGCACGCGCGCTCGTGGTCGAGCCGGAGATCCTCTTAATGGACGAGCCGCTCTCGGCACTCGACGCGCAGACGCGCGAGCTCCTCATGGAGGACTTCCTCGCGCTTTGGGAGGGCACCGGCGCCACGGCGGTCTACGTCACGCACAATCTCGGCGAGGCCATCCGGCTCGCCGACCGCATCGTCATTCTCTCGCGCCGCCCCGGCCGCGTGCGCGAGATCGTGCAAGTGGAAATCCCGCGCGCCGCGCGCGGCGAGATCGGCGCCGCCGGTACCATCGCCGGGCTCGAGCGGCACCTTTGGCAACTCATCAGGACGGAGGCGCTCGAAGCCGAGCGCGAGAGGATCGATGACTGAAATCGCCACAGCCAACCCGCCCGCCGCGACCACGATGCCTTTCCGCGGCGGCGGCTTCGAGATCGCCCCGCGCCCGCTCATCGCCGCCGCGAGCCTGGCGCTGCTGCTGCTCGCCTGGGAGGGTGCCAGCCGCTTCGGGCTGGTGAGCGATCTCTTCCTGCCGAGCCCCGTCGCCGTGTGCGCAGCCCTCTACCGCATCGCCGCCGACGGCACGCTCTGGCTCCATCTCTCGGCCTCCCTCACGCGCATCATCGGCGGCTGGACGCTCGGTACCGCCTGCGGCCTCGCCCTTGGGCTCGGCATGGGCATCTTCAGCGCCGTGCGCGCAGCCGGGCTGCCGATCGTATCCGCGCTCTTTCCCATCCCGAAGATCGCACTTCTGCCGCTCCTCATCCTCTGGCTCGGCATCGGCGAGCAGGCCAAGATCGCGACGATCGCACTCGGCGTCTTCTTCCCGACCGCGATCACCGCCTTCTCGGCCGTCGATTCCGTGCCGCGCAACCTGATCCGCATGGCGCAGAGCTTCAACCTGCCCTGGCGTGCGATCGTGCTCAAGGTGATCCTGCCGGGAGCACTCCCCGGCATCCTCGCGGGC
>DATEQI010000046.1:0-5876 GCA_035272805.1 Alphaproteobacteria bacterium
AGAGGAACCAGCGGCCGCTGGCGCAGGGCGGTGCCGTACGCCTCAATGGGCATCAGCGCCGCGACGGGCCGGCCATGTCTGGTAATTATCGTCGATTGGCCCTTTTCAGCCGCTTCAAGAAGTTCCGGAAGCTGATTGCGGGCCTCCTCGGCACCTTTGCGCCGTGCTGCGCTCATTTTTCACCTCCAAAATAAGCGTACAGCGCTGTACAGACTTTCGTCAAGCCCACCCCCGTGGGTGAAGCGACGATGGTTACCCCCAAGCGAAGCCAATGGACGCGCTCTTCAAATCAACCTGTTCCGGTCACTCCGATGCCCAAGCGAAGTTTATGTAACTAATTGATATTATTAAGGCAATTATGGAATGGTGCCCAGGGGCGGATTTGAACCACCGACACGCGGATTTTCAGTCCGCTGCTCTACCAACTGAGCTACCTGGGCATGCCGCGGTCAAAGGCCGGCGAAGGCCGCTTATAGAGGCTTCGCGCGGGCCTGTCCAGACGCTGTCCAGACGCCCCTGGGCCCGCCACGCGCGGGCGCGTGCGGACGGGTCGCGGCGGGCGCTCTCCGGCCTATTTCTCCTCCGGCACTGGCTCGCTTGGAGCGGCCTCCTCGGGCTTCTCCTCCGTCGCGATGCGATAGTCGCCGCCGAGCCAGCGCGCGAGATCGATGTCGGCGCAGCGCTTGGAGCAGAAGGGGCGGTAGCGCTGATCGCGCACCTTGCCGCAGATGGGGCATTGCGCCCCCTTGCGTCCCGGCTTGAGCCTGGTGATCTCCGCCATCGCCCGCCTCACCCGGCAGCACTCGGAGCGGTCACGATATCGAACTCATCGCGGCGGTGGGACGGACCCACGCGCAAGGAGAGCGTTGCCGCGAGCTCGCGCTCGAGGCGCTCGCGCGCCGGTCTCGCCTCCCCCTCCAACGCGGCGATCACCGGTGCTGCCGCGACCACGCCCAAGCGTGCCGAGGGTGTTGCGCGCGCCGCCCGCTCGACCGCGCGCAGCACCTCGTAGGCGACCGTCGCAGCGCTCGCGACCCGGCCCTGGCCGCGGCAGGCCTCGCAGCCCTCGGTCAACGCGTCGCTCAAGGATGCGCGCACGCGCCGGCGCGTCAATTCGAAGAGGCCGAGCGAGGTGAAGCCGACGAGCTGCACGCCGGCGGGATCGCCCGCAAAAGCGCTCTTGAGTGCCGCCGTCACGCGCGCGCGCTGGCTCGCCTGCTCCAGGTGCAGGAAATCGATGACGATGAGGCCGGCCAAGTTGCGCAAGCGCACTTGGCGCGCGATCTCCGCGGCCGCCTCGAGATTGACCGCGAGTGCTGCCTCCTCGAAACGCGCGATACCCGTCTGCCGCGCCGTGTTCACGTCGATCGCGCTGAGCGCCTCGAGCGTGCCGATGACGAGGCTGCCGCCGGAGGGCAGCGCGGCGACCGGCTCGAGCGCCTCTCTGATCTGCTCGTCGATCTCGTGACGCGCGAAGAGCGGCTCCGGGCCCTGGTGCAGCACCACCTCGACGCGGCCGGCCCTCTTCTGGCGCGCGAGAGTGTCCTCGGCGCGCCTTAAGGCCTCGCGCCGGTCGCAACAGACGCGGCGCAATGACGGGCCGCCATGATCGCGCAAGACGCGCTCGATCGGGTCGGCGTCGGCATGGAGCAAGGCCGGCGCCCGCGTGCGCGCCGCGTCCGCCAGGATCTTCTGCCAGAGCCCGCGCAAGCGGACGAGCTCGTCGAGGAGCGTTGCGCCATCCGCCGCCTCCGCGGCGGTGCGCACGACGACCCCTTCGCCCTCGGCGAGATGCGGCGCCAATTGAGCCTCGAGGCGCGCGCGCGTCTCGGCGTCCGCGATCCTGCGCGAGATCGCAAGCCCGGGGCGCGACGGCGAGAAGACGAGCCAGTGTCCGGGCAGTGCCAACGTCGCCGCGACGCGAGGGCCCTTGCGGCCGAAGGCGTCCTGGGTGACCTCGACCAGCACTGCCTCGCCCTCGCTCGGCGCGCGGGCGTGCCGCTCGCCGCGCGCATTCAACGCATCCTTCGCATCGCCGCGGGCGAGGAAGCCCGCGCGCGCCTCGCCGAGCTCGATGAAGCTCGCATCCGTGCCCGGCGCCGGCTTGCCGACGCGGCCGAGATAAATGTTGCCGACGAGGCTCCCCTTGGCCTCGCGCGCGAGCAGGAGCTCGACGAGCCGTCCCTCGGCGACCAGGGCGGCCCGCGTCTCGCCGGGGGAGACGCTGACGAGTATCTCGTCGATCTCATAAGTGGCGCTCACCGGTAGCCGAAGCCCTGCAAGAGAGCCGCCGTTTCGTAAAGCGGCAGGCCGACGACGTTCGAGTATGAACCGCTCAGATGCCGCACGAAAGCGGCGGCGCGGCCCTGGATCGCGTAGCCGCCGGCCTTGTCGTGCCACTCGCCGGAGGCGAGATAGGCCGCGATCTCCTGCGGCTCGAGGCGCTTGAAGGCGACGATGGTGGTGGCGAGCCGCGCGCCGGCGCGCCCGCCGGGTGCGATCAGCGCGACCGCGCCGATCACCCGGTGGCGCCGGCCGGAGAGGCGCTCGAGGCAGACGCGCGCCGTCGCCTCGTCGAGCGCCTTCGGCAGGATGCGCCGCCCGCAGGCCACCACCGTGTCGGCCGCGAGCACGAAATCGTCGGGGAAGCTGCGCGCGACCGCGCGCGCTTTGGCGTCCGCCAGGCGGGCGGCATGGGCTCGGGGCAACTCGCGCGCGCGCACGCTCTCGTCCGCGAAGGAGGGCTCGACCCGATCGGGCGTGACGCCGATCTGGCGCATGAGCTCCAGGCGTCGCGGCGACGCCGAGGCCAGGATCAAGCGCGGCACCGCCCGATCGTCTCCACCCGAATGGCGCGCCCGCGCGCCGGTTACTTGAAGCGGCCCAAGGCGCGCCTTGCGCGCCGGTTACTTGAACCGGAAGGTAATGCGCCCCTTGCTGAGGTCGTAAGGCGTCATCTCGACGTTCACGCGGTCTCCGGCCAGCACGCGGATGCGATTCTTGCGCATCTTGCCCGAGGTGTGGGCAAGTATCTCGTGTTCGTTGTCGAGCTTCACGCGGAACATCGCATTCGGCAGCAGCTCAGTGACCGTCCCGGAAACCTCGATCAAGTCTTCCTTCGCCATTCCCCTCACCAGTGTCGGCTTTGGCGAAGGGGAACATGAGACCAAGCCCACTCGGGGTCAAGCGGATTTGCTCGGATGCGAGGCTTGGCGCCGGAAGCCGCCGACACGGCGCTACACCTCCGGCCGCAAGGGCGGCGGAAAGCGCTTCTCGATGCGCTTCATGAGTTGGTCGCGCACGGCGCGGTAGGCGTCGAGCCGTGTCTCGCGGTTGCCTTCGACGATGCTCGGCTCGAGCGTCGGCCAGTACTCGACCTCGCAGGCCATGGTGCGGGTGAGCTCGACCGCCGAGTGCTGGGCCTCGGGCGAGAGGCTGATGATGAGGTCGAACGAGCTGTCGTGAAGGTCCTCGAAGCTCTGCGGCCGATGTCCCTCGATCGAGATACCGATCTCGTCCATGACGGCGACGGCGAAGGGATCGAGCTCGCCGGCCCTGACACCCACCGACTGGACGAAGATACGCTGGCGCCAGAGGTGCTTGAGGAGCGCTTCCGCCACCGGCGAGCGGATCGAGTTGCGGGTGCAGGCGAAGAGCACGCTCGAGGGAAGCCCGCCCACGTCCTATCCCCGGATGTGCAGGACGCAGAGGAGCGTGAAGAGGCGCCGCGCGGTATTGAGGTCGACGTCGATCTTGTCGGAGAGCCGCTCCTTCAAGAGCTCCGAGCCCTCGTTGTGGAGAGCGCGGCGGCCCATGTCGATCGCCTCGATCTTGGACGGGCTCGCGCGGCGGATCGCGGCGTAATAGCTCTCGCAGACGGTGAAGTAGTCCTTGATGATCTTGCGGAAGGGCGAAGTCGGCAGATTGACCGTGGTAAGCGGCGCGTCCCCTTCGTCATGGATCGCCATCACCAGGCGGCTCTCCGAGATCGAGAGGCGCAGCACGAAGGGGCCGGCGAAATCGCCGACGAGCGCGAAGTAGTTCTCCTCCAGGAGGTCGAACACGGCGACCGCGCGCTCGTGCTCGACGTCGGGGCTCCACCGCACGATGCTGTGCTCGTCGAGATGGATCTGGCTGATCCGGCAGCGACCCTTGTCCTTGCCGCTCTGCTCCGTCATGGAGCGCCTCAGGAGCCGCGCTCTCGTGCCGAGAGCCGCAGCCGGAGCGAGAGCGCGTGGGCCTCGAGCCCCTCGGCCTCCGCCAACGCGATGGCCGCGGGAGCGAGTGCGCGCAGCGATTTGGCGTCGCAGCCAAGCAGCGAGGTGCGCTTCATGAAGTCGAGCACGCCGAGGCCCGAGGAAAAGCGCGCGCTCCTCGCCGTCGGCAGCACGTGGTTGGGACCGCCCACATAGTCGCCGACCGCCTCGGGCGTGTGGGCACCTAAGAAGATGGCGCCTACATTCGCGACCTTCGCGATGAGGGGCTCGGGCTCGGCGAGCGCCAGCTCCATGTGCTCGGGCGCTATGCGCTCGGCGAGTGCTGCCGCCTCATCGAGCGAGCGCACGACGATGACGGCGCCGTTCCTCCGCCAGCTCGCGCGCGCGATGCGCGCCCGCGGCAGCGTTCTGAGATGGCTCTCGACCGCCGCCGCCACCCGCTCCGCGAAGCCGCGATCGTCGGTTATCAGGATGGCCTGCGCCGCCTCGTCATGCTCGGCCTGCGAGAGGAGGTCCGCCGCGATCCAGGAGGGATCGTTATCGCGATCCGCTATGACGAGGATCTCCGAGGGGCCCGCGATCATGTCGATGCCGACGGTGCCGAAGACCTGGCGCTTGGCCGCGGCCACGTAGGCATTGCCGGGGCCGACGATCTTGTCGACGGGGGCGATCGTCCGCGTGCCGTAAGCCAGCGCCGCGATCGCCTGGGCGCCGCCGATACGGTAGATTTCGGCGATCCCCATCAGCCTGGCGGCCGCGAGCACAAGCGGATTGAGGACGCCGCCCGGCGCCGGCACCGCGATTGCGATGCGTGCCACGCCTGCCACCTTGGCCGGGATCGCATTCATGAGGACGGAGCTCGGATAGGCGGCCCGGCCGCCCGGCACGTAGAGGCCGACCGAGCCCACCGCGCGCCAGTAGGCACCGAGCCGCACGCCGCTGCGGTCGCGGTAATCGAGGTCCCGGGGCCTCTGCCGCCGGTGATAAGCCTCGATGCGCCGCGCCGCGAAGCCGAGCGCCGCGAGCGTCCGCTTGTCGCAGCGACACAGCGCGTCCGCCACCTCCTCCTCGCTCACGCGCAAGTGCCTGCGGGTGAGGCGGACGCGGTCGAAGCGCTCGGTGTACTCGATCACCGCCCGGTCGCCGCGCTTCCTCACGTCCGCGAGAATGGCCGCCACCGCAGCGTTCACGTCGGCCGCGCGCTCGCGCTTCTTGGCGAGAAGCTTGGCGAACGCCCGCTCGAAACCCGGCCTCTCCGTTGCGAGCCTAAGCGGCACGTGAGAGTTCCTCGGCCGCGCGACGGAAGCGCTCGATCCAGGCACCGATCTCCTCGGGACGGGTCTTGAGCGCCGCGCGATTGACGATGAGACGCGAGGTGATGTCGGCAATCCGCTCGACCTCGACGAGGCCGTTCGCCGCGAGCGTCTTGCCGGTCGAGACCAGATCGACGATGCGCCGGCAGAGACCGAGGCCCGGGGCGAGCTCCATCGCACCCGAGAGCTCGATGCACTCGGCCTGCACGCCGCGCGCGGCGAAGTGGCGCTTGGTGATCTCGGGGTACTTGGTCGCGACCCGCACGTGGCTCCAGCGCCGCGGGTCGTCGCGCCGCTTGAGCTCGGCCGACTCCGCCACCGCGAGATGGCATTTGCCGATGCCGAG
>DATEQI010000047.1:0-4229 GCA_035272805.1 Alphaproteobacteria bacterium
ACCGGCTTCCGCGTGGCACCGGGCGGTGCCCAGGCCCATTTCGGCGTCACCCCGGATCTGGCGACGCTTGCCAAGATCCTCGCCGGCGGCATGCCCGGCGGGGCCGTGGTCGGGCGCAAGGACATCCTCGACTATCTCGACTTCGACGTCGCCAAGGCGAAGGGCCGCGAGAAGATCGCCCATCAGGGCACCTACAACGCCAACCCGGTCTCGGCCGCAGCCGGCATCGAGACGCTCCGTATCGTCGCCGAGAGCGATGCCTGCGCGCGCGCCAATGCCTATGGCGCCGAGCTGCGCCGGCGCTTGAATGACGTGCTCGAGGGCGAGCGCGTGCCCTGGGCCGTCTTCGGCAGCTTCAGCGGCTTCTACTTCTTCCTCAACGCGAAGCGCGAGGCGCTCTCGCCGCACGCATTCGATCCTCTCGCGCGCGACCCGCTCGAGCTCGTGCGCAACCCGCCGGAGCTCGCCCAGAAGCTGCGGCTCGCCATGCTGCTCGGCGGCGTCGACTTGAACGGCCGCCCCGGCGGCTTCATCTCGGCAACGCACGGCGAGGCCGAGCTCGCGGCGACCACGGCCGCGCTCGCCAAGGCGATCGGGCTCCTGCGCGCAGACGGCGAGCTGCCAAGCGCGTGAGGCGCCAGCAGAGACTGACCCGAAATCACTCGCTAATTTTCCACGGGCTATTCGTCACCTCCGCGAAAGCGGGGGTCCATCTTTGCTCCCGGCACCGGACCACCAATGGATTCCCGCTTGCGCGGGAATGACGGCATATGATGTGCGATGAATTCAAAAATACTGCATTTTCGGGGCAGGCCTCAGGCCTAGGCCGCGCCGGTCCTTGCCGCGCGCGCCCGCGCCGCCGCATCGAGGCCCGCGATGCGGCCGAACACCGCACCGCGCAGCACCGAGGTGGCGCCGGTGTAGGTGCCGTAATAGAGCCCGATCACCTCGCCCGCGGCATAGAGACCCGGGATGACCTCGCCGTCGGCATTGAGCACCTGGCTCCTGGCATTGACCTTGACGCCGCCGAAGGTGAAGCAATTGCCGCAGATGATCGGATAGGCCATGAAGGGCGGGCGGTCGAGGGGCCGCGACCAGTTCGACTTGGGCGGTATCAAGCCCCGCTTCGTCGCGAGGCCGTCGAGTGCGAGCGGCTTGAAGGCGTCGCCTGCGGGGCACGCCGCGTTATAGGCCGCGACCGTGGCCGCGAGCGCGTCTCTGCCGACGCCGATCTTTTGCGCGAGCTCGGCGAGCGACGCTGCGGCGAGTGGGGGCTGGTCCGAGCGCACCGAGCGCTGCCATCCCGGCACCTCGTCGATCTTGCCGTCGAGGACGGCATAGGCGATGCCTTCGGGCTGCTCGTTGATGAGCCGCGTGATCGCCTCGTAGGTGGCATCGACCGTGGCCGGCGCCTCGTTCACGAAGCGCTCGCCCCGCTTGTTGACGAGGATGCCGTAATTGAACACGAGCACGATCGGCTCGGCGACACCCGAGCGCGGGTCGAGCGGCTCGGCGTGGATGGCGCCGAAATCGCCGCAGGGCGCTGCCCCGATATCGAGCGCCATGCGGATGCCCTCGCCCTTGTTGTAGTAGCCCCCGCGCGCCACCGGCCTGAGGTAGCGGGCGCGCGGGCCGAGATAGCGCACGAGCATCTCGGGGTTGCCCTCGAAGCCGCCGCTGGCGAGCACGATCGCGGGCGCGCGGAACTCGCAGGCCGCGTTGCCGGGCCCGACTGCGCCGAGGCCGATCACCGCACCCGAGGCGTCCCTTGCGAGCCGTTGCGCCGTCGTCCTGTAGAAGACCTTGGCACCTCCCTTCTCCACCCAGTCGCCCAAGGTCTCGACCAGCGCCAGTCCGCCGCCCACCGGCGCCATGCGCGTCGTGCAGGTGGTGATGAAATATCCCGGCAGGAAATCGAAGCGCAGCCCGAAGCCCTTGAGCCACTGGAGCGTCGGCCCGGCGCGTGCCGCGAAGGTCGCGATGACCTCGGGATCGGTGAAGCCGAGGACCTTGACGATGGACGACCAGTTCTCGTAGTCGCCGGCCGCCTCGTTCACCAGCGCCGGATCGAGGTAATGGCCGGCGTTCTCCGCGAAGTGGCTCTCGAAATCGTCGGCGACGGCATGCTCGCTCTTCATGCGCAGCATCGCCTCCGTCCAACGCGTATTGCCGCCGCGCTCCTCGCGCGGCGCGCGCTCGAGCACGGCGACCCTGGCGCCGCTTTGCAAGGCCGACGCGGCCGCAGCCAGGCCCGAAATGCCGCAGCCGACCACGACGACGTCGAAGTCGAGCGCCTCGGGCAATGAGCCCATGGTTCCTCCCTTGTCCGCGCTCGCACCCGAGCGCCAACGCTCAAGGCGGACAGATGTAGCCCGCTCCCGCCGGCGACTTGAAGCAACCGACCGATTCCGGAATGACCTGCTTCGGCAGCCACAGGATAACGCGCGGGAAGAAGATGGTGAACGCGATCGTCACGAAGAACACGACATAGATGGGCAGCGATGCCTTGAGGGCCGCCGAGAAGCGCGTGCCGACGAACTTCGAGGCCATGAGGAGCGCCAAACCATAGGGCGGGGTGATCAACCCGAAGGCAAGTGTTGCGATCAGCACCACGCCCATGTGCACCGAGTTGATGCTCGCCTGATCGGTGAGCGCGTTGACGATCGGCATGAAGATGATGATGGCCGGGATCGGCTCGATGAAATCGCCCACGATGGTGAAGAGCGCCACCAGGAGAAACATGATCATGTGCGGATCCGTCCCGGCGATCGAGGTGATCCACCCCGAGACCACGATGGGCCCGCGCAAATAGGCGAGCAGCCAGCCGAAGGCGGTCGCGGACGCGATGGTGATGAGCGGCAGCGAATAGATGAGCCCGGCATGGGCGAAATCGATCGGCAGATGGCGCAAATGTCTGCGGTTGAGCAGCGGGATCACCACCAGGAGGATCCAAGCGACCGCGACCACGCCGGCCTCCGTCGGCGTGAACCAGCCGCTCACGATGCCGCCCAGGAGGATCACCGGAATCATGAGCGGCAGGACCGCCGCCTGGCCCGCCTCGGCGAACTGGCACAGGCTCGCGCGCGGACGGCGGAAGCCGGCGGGGCCGAAGAAGTAGCAGTAGATCATCAAGCCGAAGCCGATCATCAGGCCCGGCACCACCCCGCCCATGAAGAGCCCCGCGATCGAGACGTTGCCGATGGCGCCGTAGACCACCGCCATGATGCTCGGCGGCACGAGTGCGGCGATGGTGGACGCCGCCGCGATGAGGGCCGCCACGAAGGGCAGCGAATAGCCCTCCTTCTCCATCGGAACCGCGAGCGTGCGGCTCAGCACGGCCACGTCCGCCGAGGACGAGCCCGACATGCCGGAGAAGAACATGCTGAACACGGTGACCACCTGGGCGAGCCCGCCGCGCAGATGTCCGACGAGCGCCTGGGAGAGATTGGCGATGCGCACGACCACGTTGGCCGAGCTCATGAGCTCGCCCACCAGGAGGAAGAACGGCACGGCGAGGAGTGCCGTCGAATCGACGCCGTTGAACATCTGCTGGATCATCGAGCTCAGCTTTACCGGCGTGAAGAGCGTGCCGACGATCACCCCGCCCATCAGCGAGAAGGCCACCGGCACGCCCATGTAGCCGAAGAAGAGGAAGAGAAACGTCATCAGGGCGAGGATAAGGGCGCTGCTCATGTCGTGCCAACTTCCGCAACTTCGGGCGTCACCCCCTCCCCCTCGATCCGTTTTACGGCTCGAGCCCCCCTCGAGGGGGAGGGGAAAGTTTTCGATGGCAATCGCAACTTGCCTCCCCCCTTGAGGGGGAGGGCAGGGAGGGGGGTGTGGCAGGCGCCCATGATCCTGGTACTAGCGCAGGCCCGCGGCGATCTCGGCCATCGGATCGGGCGGGGGCATCGTCCGCCCCGGTTCGGGATCCTTAAAGCCGTTCCTCCAGCCGTTCACGAGCTGCTCGAGCGTGAAGAGCACCACGAGCAGGCCCGAGACCGGGATCACGGCATAGAGGCTCGCGATCGGCGTCATGGAGGGCATGCGGAAGCTGGTGAAGCCGCTGAGGAAATTGAGGTAGCCAAAATAGACCATGCACAGCCCGACCACGATGACGACGACACGGTTGAACACCTCGACGACGAGGCGCAGCCTGCCCTCGAGCGCCTCGGCGACAGCGGTCAGATAGAGATGGTCGTTGCGCCGCGTCGCCACGGCGGCGCCGA
>DATEQI010000048.1:0-2833 GCA_035272805.1 Alphaproteobacteria bacterium
TGGCTGCCGCGGCCGCAGGAGCGCCGCATCGCCGGGGCTGCGGCGGCCCTCGACGAGATCATCTACGGCATCCTCGAAGAGCGCCGCCGCGAGCCCGCCCCGCGCGACGATCTTTTGGGCCTCTTGCTCGCGGCGCGCGACGAGGAGACGGGCGAGGGGATGGGGGATCGCGAGCTGCGCGACCAGATCGCGACCATCTTCACGGCGGGGCACGAGACGACGGCGAACGCGCTCGCCTGGACATGGTATCTCGTCTCGCTCCATCCCGCGGTCGAGGAAAGGCTCCGGGCCGAGCTCGAAGGCGTGCTCAGCGCTCGCCCGCCCCGCTACGACGACGTCCCGCAGCTCGGCTATACGCGCATGGTCATCGAGGAAGCCATGCGGCTCTACCCGCCGGCGCATACCATGTCGCGCGAGGCCTTGGCAGACGACGAGATCGAGGGGCACGCGGTGCCCAAGGGCTCGAGCGTGGTGATCTCGCCTTGGCTCATCCATCGTCACGAGAAGCTGTGGGAGCGCCCGCTCGTCTTCGACCCCGAGCGCATGGCGCCCGAGCGCCTCGCGCGCGTTCCCCGCTACGCCTATATCCCCTTCGGCGGGGGCCCGCGCATCTGCATCGGCGCCGGCTTCGCCATGCAGGAGGCGATCCTCATCGTGGCGGCCGTGGCCCAGCGCTTTCGCCTGGAGCTCGCACCCGGCCACGAGGTGGAGCCGCTCGGTCTCATCACGCTCAGGCCCAAGGGCGGCCTGCCGATGCGCCTGTCCTCGCGCACGCCTCACTCCGCGCGGTGGCACACCGCGCCGAGCTTGTAGCCGTCGGGGTCGAGGACGAAGGCGCCGTAATAGTGAGGGTGATACTCGGGCCTGAGGCCGGGTGCCCCGTTGTCGCTGCCGCCGTGGGCAAGGGCAGTGCTGTGGAAGGCGTCGACTGCGGCGCGCGTCTGCGCCCCGAAGCAGAAGTGGAGGCCGAGGCCGGGCTTCGCTCGCCCCTTGCTGCCGCGCTCGATGATCCAGAAGACCGGGTGGCCGGGGCCGTAGCCGATCGCGTGCGCCGCGGCCTTGGCACGGGCGAGCCCGAGTGGGGCGAGGGCCGCATCGTAGAACGCGGCCGATGATGCAAGGTCGCCGACCGCGATCGAGGCGTGGTCGAGCGGGGCATAGGGTCGCGCCATGGCGCTCCTCTCTCCCTTGAGAAGCGCCAAATTACCAGGGCCTCGACCTAAGGTCTCGGATTTTCCGGTAGTGTCCGGGTTCTGAAATTGACCACATCAGGAAAACACTTGTCATTGCGAGGCGCCCGAAGGGCAACGAAGCAATCCAGAGAGAGTTTCGCACTATGCACGCTGCCCCGGCGTACGCCGGGGTTCGCTGCGCTCGCAATGACGGTGATCTTCGAGTGAGGCGAACTTCCGAATCGCGACATTAGCGGGGCGGGGTCCCGCGCGCCCTCTCGCCGGCAGTCAGAACGGCCGGGCATGCAGGCGAAGGAAGCCCGCCGCGATGGCGACGTCGATGGGCATGGACCGGCGCATCCGGTCGCCCAACGTGGCCTCCGCGCTGCCTTGAGCCGCCTGCACGGCTGTCGGGGAGCGGGCTTGCTGGGCGGGAGGGGTGCGAGGCGCTTGCGGGGCGAGTGCAAGCGCGTGCTGAGCCGGCGGAGAATTCGCCTCCCCCTCTACCAGACCGGCCTTCTGAGCCAAGGCGGGAAGGATGATGAGGAAGCCAACGGCCGTTGCCGCAAAGAGCTTCATGACGGGCCCTCCTCGAAGCCATGGACCGCGCAATCTTGCGAATGAGAATGCGCCGGCCGAGGAGATTTTTCCGTGCGAAGTCTGTGATTTTTTAAGGCTCGGCCGCTTCACGGCAAAAATGCAACCCTCGGCGAGTCGGTGTAGTATTGCAATGCATAGGGGGCAGGCGCGATGGAGCAGGGGGCGCAAGGCCGCGTCCAGCGTAGGCTGGCCGCCATCCTGGCAGCCGACGTGGCGGGTTACAGCCGTCTCATGGGCGCGGACGAGGAGGGCACCCTTGCCCGTCTCAAGGCCCATCGCCGCGAGCTGATCGATCCCAAGATCAAGGAGCACCGCGGACGCATCGTCAAGACCACCGGCGACGGCATGCTGGTCGAGTTCGCGAGCGTCGTGGATGCGGTGCGCTGCGCCGTCGATGTCCAGCGCGGCACGGCAGAGCGCAACGCCGATGTGCCGCCGGAGAAGAGGATCGAGTTCCGCGTCGGCATCAATCTCGGCGACATCATCATCGACGGCGATGACATCCATGGCGATGGCGTGAACATCGCCGCTCGCCTGGAGGGACTCGCCCAGCCCGGAGCCGTCTACATCTCCGGGACCGCCTACGACCAGGTCCGCGACAAGCTCGATCTGGCGTTCGAGGACATGGGCGAGCAGCAGGTGAAAAACATCGCGCGGCCGGTCCGCGTCTTCCGCATCCCGGCGCCGGTTAGCGGGCAGCCGACGGCATCGGCCGAGCCCGTGCTCGCTTTGCCCGACAAGCCGTCGATTGCCGTCCTGCCCTTCGAGAACATGAGCGGCGACCCGGAGCAGGAATTTTTCTCCGACGGCATGGCTGAGGACATCATCACCGCATTGTCGAAATTGCGCTGGTTCTTCGTGATCGCGCGCAATTCGACGTTTGCCTACAAGGGAAAATCGCCCGACGTACGCCAGGTCGCGCGCGAGCTGGGTGTGCGCTATGTGCTCGAAGGGAGCGTGCGCAAGGCCGGCAACCGCATGCGCATCGCCGCGCAGCTGATCGATGGAGTAACCGGAAACCACATTTGGGCGGAACGGTACGACCGCGAGGCGGTGGACAT
>DATEQI010000049.1:0-6472 GCA_035272805.1 Alphaproteobacteria bacterium
CAGGACATGGCCCAGCGCGCGAATGCGATATGGAAACGCATGCTGCGCGAGTACGAGGCGCCGCCCATCGATCCCGCCGTCGACGAGGCGCTCCTGGACTTCATCCAGCGGCGCAAGGCGTCGTTCCCGGATTCGAACGTGTAGCGCTCAGCTAGGCCGAAGGCGGCGGCACTCGTCGATCGACGGCAACTCAAGGACGATCTCACGGCGAAGCGACGGCACCCGAGTCGCGTCTGCGCGCGCCTCCCCTAGGCGCGCCGCGCGGGCGCGCGCTGCGCGCTACTGCGCTCCGCACTCGGCGGATGGCCGAAGCGCTCCTTGTAGCACTTGCTGAAGTGGGGCGGGGACTGGAAGCCGCACGAGACCGTCACGTCCATGATCGACATGGCGGTCTGCAGCAAGAGCTGGCGCGCGCGGTTGAGCCTGAGCTCGAGGTAATAGCGCGCCGGGCGGCATTCGAGATGCTGCTTGAAAAGCCGCTCGAGATGGCGCCGCGACAGGCCGACGCGACGCGCCACCGCATCGAGGGCGAGCGGCTCCTCGATGTTCGCCTCCATGAGCGAGGCCGCCTCGATGATCTTGCGCTGCTTCGCACCCACGCGGGCGAGAAGCGGGATGCGCTGCTGGTCCTGGGAGCCGCGGATGCGCTCGAGGAGGAACTCCTCCGAGATGGCGACCGAGAGCTCCTGGCTCAGGCGTTGGGCGATGAGATTGAGCATGAGGTCGAGCGGGGCCGTGCCGCCCGAGGCCGTGTAGCGCTCGCGGTCGACGACGAAAAGCTCGTTGGTGAAGCTCACCTTGGGGAACTCCTCGCGCACGGCGGCGATGTTCTCCCAGTGGATGGCGCAACGATAGCCGTCAAGCAGGCCGGCGCGCGCGAGCACGTAGCTTCCGGTGCAGAGCGCGCCCAACGCCGTGCTCTGCCGCGAGACGCGGCGCAGATAGGCAAGCGTCGCCTCGTCGCACGCCGCGCGCACGTCGACGCCGCCGCAGACGAAGATGATGTCGAGGTGCTCGGCCGCCGCCGCCGCCGCGATGGTCGGCACCACGGCGAGGCCGTTGCTCGCCGGCACCGGCCGGCCCGAAAGGCTCAGCACGGACCACTCGCAGAGCGCCTTCCCGCTCAGCCGGTTCGCCATCCTGAGCGGCTCGACGGCGTTGGCGAAGGCGATCATCGAGTAGTTGGCAAGTGTCAAGAAGCCGAAGCGAAAGCCCTCGCGGCGCTCGACGAGACCCATAGCACTCCCCGTCCGCCGGCGCGCGGCCCTCTCTTTGCGCGCCGCTTGCCTATCTTCCGCCGAGCAGCGGGCAAGCGCAATCGGCCTGCGTTCCCTCGCCCCTCGACAATGCCCGAGTGGCTCCGCCTCGGCGCTGCCCTCGGGGCCGGCGTTCGGCTAACATAAGGCCGGGACCACGGCGAAAGGTGCCTCGAGATGACCACCAAGGACCCGCTGCTCGAGCCCTTCCGGCTCAAGCACTTGACACTCCGGAACCGCTTCATGTCGACCGCGCACGAGCCGTCCTATACCGAGGACGGCATGCCCAAGGCGCGCTACCGCCTCTACCACGCCGAGAAGGCCAAGGGCGGCATCGCCCTCACCATGATGGGCGGCTCCTCCGTCATCTCGCCCGACAGTCCGCCGGCCTTCGGCAACATCCTCCTTTACAAGGACGAGGTCGTACCCTGGCTGAGGGAGCTGACGGAGGACGTGCATGAACACGGGGCTGCGGTGATGATCCAGATCACCCATCTCGGCCGCCGCACCTCCTGGAGCAAGGAGGAATGGCTCCCCGTCATCGCCCCTTCGGCCGTGCGCGAGCCCGCGCATCGCGCCTTCCCCAAGGCGGTCGAGGATTGGGACATCGCCCGCGTCATCCGCCATTACGCCGACGCCGCGGAGCGCTGCAAGGCGGCCGGCCTCGACGGCCTCGAGATCGAATGCTACGGCCATCTCGCCGACCAGTTCTGGTCGCCGGCCACCAACAAGCGCGACGACGAGTACGGCGGCAGCCTGGAGAACCGCCTGCGCTTCTCGCTCGAGGCCCTCGCCGCGATCCGCGCGCGCGTCGGCCCCGATTTCATCGTCGGCGTGCGCATGGTCTGCGACGAGGATTGGGCGCGCGGCCTCTCGCGCGAGGAGGGGATCGCGATCGCGCGTCGCTTGGCCGCGGGCGGCCACATCGATTTCATCAACGTCATCCGCGGCCATATCGAGACCGACGAGGCGCTCTCCCACGTCATCCCCGGCATGGGCACGAAGTTGGCCCCTCATCTCGATTTCGCGGGCGAGGTGCGCGCGGCGACGCGCTTTCCCGTCTTCCACGCCGCGCGCATCCAGGACGTCGCCACCGCGCGCCACGCGGTCGCCTCGGGCAAGCTCGACATGGTCGGCATGACGCGCGCCCACATGGCCGATCCGCACATCGCGCGCAAGGTCATGGAGGGGCGCGAGGAGGAGATCCGGCCCTGCATCGGCATGGGCTACTGCATCGACCGCATCTATTTCGCGGGCGAGGCGCTCTGCATCCACAACGCGGCAACGGGGCGCGAGGCGACGATGCCGCACGTCGTCGCGCGCAGTCCCGGAGCGCGCAAGAAGGTCGTGGTGGTCGGCGCCGGACCGGGCGGATTGGAGGCGGCGCGGGTCGCCTCTGCGCGCGGCCACGCGGTCGTGCTCTTCGAGGCGGCGGACAAACCGGGCGGCCAGCTCGTTCTCGCGGCGGGGCTCAAGCGCCGGCGCGAGATCCTCGGCATCGTGGACTGGCGCATGGCCGAGTGCCGGCGCGACGGCGTCGAGATGCGCTTCAATGCTTACGCGGAGGTGGGGGACGTGCTGCGCGAGGAGCCCGACATCGTGGTCGTCGCCACGGGTGGGGTGCCGAACACGTCGTTCCTCGACGAAGGTGCGGAGCTGGCGACGACGAGCTGGGACATCCTCTCGGGTGCCGCCAAGCCCGCCGAGAGCGTCATCCTCTTCGACGACAACGGCGCGCACCCGGGCATGAGCGCGGCCGAGCTCATCGCCGAAGCCGGCTCGCGCCTCGAGATCGCCACGCCAGAGCGCATCCTCGCGCCCGAGGTCGGCGGCACCAATTATCCCGCCTACTTCAAGGCGTTCGCCGCGCACGACGTGGCCATCACCTTGAACCACCGGCTCGAGCGCATCCGCCGCGAGGGCAACCGCCTCGTCGCCGTCTTCTGGAACGAATACGACAAGTCGCATCGCGAGCGCAGGGTCGACCAGATCGTCGTCGAGCACGGCACCTTGCCGCTCGACGAGCTCTACTTCGCGCTCAAGCCGGGCTCGCGCAACCTCGGCGAGATCGATCATGACGCGCTCATCGCGAACCGCCCCCAGGCGCTCGTGCGCAATCCGGCCGGCACTTACGCGCTTTACCGCATCGGCGACGCGGTCGCCTCGCGCAACATCCACGCCGCGGTCTTCGACGCGCTGCGCCTGGCGAAGGACTTTTAGCCATGGGCGTCCGAGCCGTCCCTCACCCGGCTGCTTCGCAGCCACCCTCTCCCGCAAGCGGGAGAGGGAAGGGGCCCCCGCGGGCCAAAGGCCCGCTTCTTCTGCATCATGCATAAGAGGCGCGCTACGCGCGCCGGGCGAAGCGATGGGAAGGGTGAGGGACCGCGCATAGCAGCCATTCCGGCAATACTGGGCATTGCCCGGGCGGCCGCGCTAGAATGCCGCCTCGAGGCGGAGGGAGCGGGATGACGGCGATCGCATCGGCGGCGCGCGGCAATCGCGATGTGCGGATCATCGCCGTCGTCGGCGCCGGGCATTTCTCGAGCCACTTGATGCAGTTGGCACTGCCGCCGCTCTTTCCCATCCTCTACGCGCAATTCGGGGTGAGCTTCACCGAGCTCGGCCTCGTCATGACCGTCTTCTACAGCGCCTCCGGCCTCGGCCAGGCGCTTGCGGGCGTTCTCGTCGACCGCTACGGCGCGCCCCGGCTCTTGGCCGCCGGCATCGCAACCATGGGCATCAGCATAGCGCTCGCCGGCTTGATCACCTCCTACTGGATGCTGTTGCCGCTCGCCCTCTTCGCGGGCCTCGGCAACAGCGTCTTCCATCCCGCCGATCTCTCGATCCTCAGCCACCGCGTCAGCGAAGGGCGCCTCGGCCGCGCCTTTGCCGTCCACGCCCTCTCCGGCACGCTCGGCTTCGCGACCGCACCCGTGTTCGTCACCGCGGTCGCCGCCTACGGCAGCTGGCGTTTGGCACTCCTCGCCATCGGGCTCTATGCGCTGGCGACCGCGTCGCTCATTTATGCCAACCGCGCGCAGCTCGCCTACAGTCGAAGCGTGGAAGCGGCACCCGCCGCGCGAGTGCCGCGGCTCTCCGGCTACCTCGCCGTCATCGGCTCGCCGGTCGTGATGATGGGCTTTGCCTATTTCGTCCTGACCGCCTTTGCCGGAGGCGGGGTGCAGACGTTCGCGGTCGCGGCCCTGAGCTCGGGCTACGGCTTGGCGCTCGGCACGGCCACGTTCACGCTCACCGCCTATCTTCTCGGCATGGCCGGCGGCACGGCAGTGGGCGGCCTGCTTGCGGACCGCACCGAGAGCCATCACAGGGTGGCGATGGCCGGCATGGTGACGGCGGCGGCGTTCATTCTCGTCGTGGCCGTCGTGGCGGGCCCCGCCGCCCTCATCGCGTCGATGATGGCCCTCGCCGGCGTCGCCAATGGCATCACGGCACCCTCGCGCGACGTGATCATCCGCCGTGCCGCGGCCGGGAGCGGGATGGGCAGCATCTTCGGCTTCGTCTATTCCGGCTTCGATCTCGGCTCCACGGTCGCACCGCTCCTTTTCGGCGCATTCATCGACCATCAGGTACCCCACGGCGTGTTCCTCGCCGCCGCGGTCGCCTTTGCCTTGGCGGCACCCACGGTCATGCAGGTGCGGCGCCGCACGGCGCGGCCGCGGCCGGCACCCGCGAGTGCCGACTGAGGGGGAGCCCGTTCGCGCGACCCCGCCACGCCCGGATCGCGAGGGCAGCCGCGCATGAGCGAGGCGCGCCTCAAGACGGAGTTCTGGGTGCAGGCCTGCATCCGCCGCGGCAATGCGGCCGGCATCGCGGTCACGGTCGTGCACAAGGGTGATGCCACGCGCGGCAGCGTGCTGGTCAAGCTCAACCGACTGGGCGGCGGCTGCACGGTCCTGGCCGAGACCCAGGACGCACGCGGCATGCGCGCCTGGATCAGAGGGACGGGTGCCGAGCCCGTCGCGGAGGCGGCGGCCGACGACTATATCGCGCGCAACCGCAAATACGATCCCGACCTCTGGGTCATCGAGGTTGAGGACCGCGAGGGACGCCTGCCCTTCGAGGGCACCATCCTCTCGCTCTGACGGGGTGTTAACCTCTTCCTCTTAATCCAGGCGACAGGCTCGATCGCGTGGGAAGATCAAGCGGAGGAATTGATGCTCACGACGGTTCCCGTGATCGACTTAGCACCCTTCATGGAGGGCTCGAGCGAAGGGAAAAAAGCCGTGGCGGCAGCGGTCGGGCGCGCCTGCACCGACATCGGCTTCTTTTCCATCACCGGCCACGGCGTGCCCGAGCCGCTCATAGAGCGGATGTACGACGTGTCGCGCCGTTTCTTCGACCTGCCTTTGCCGGAGAAGCTCGCGGTCAAGCGGCCGAAGCCGGAGCAGAGTCGCGGCTATATCGGCTTCGGCGACGAGAATCTCGCTTATAGCCTCGGCAAGGAGGCGATCACCGATCTCAAGGAGTTCTTCGCCATCGGTCCGGTCGACGTGCCCGACGAGGACTACTACCACTGTGCGGCGGCCTATCCGAGCTTCGCCCCCAACCTATGGCCGGCCCGGCCCGCCGAGCTCAGCGCGATCTGGACGGAGTATTACCGCGCGCTCGAGCGGCTGGGTGCTGCCGTCATGCGCATTTTCGCGTTGGCACTCGAGCTCCCCGAGGATTTCTTTGCCGACAAGACGGACCGGCACATCAGCGGCATCCGCGTCGTCAACTATCCCGACCAGACGACGCCGCCCGAGCCCGGGCAGCTCCGCGCCGGCGCCCACACCGACTTCGGCGCGGTGACGATCTTGAAATCGGAGAACGCGCCGGGCGGCCTCGAGGTGCTGAATCGCCGCGGCGAATGGACCCGTGTGGTGGCCGTGCCGAAATCCTTCGTCGTCAACATCGGCGATCTCATGATGCGGTGGACGAACGACCGCTGGATCTCGACGCTGCACCGCGTCGTCAATCCGCCGCAAGACGCGGCACGCGGGAGCCGCAGGCAGTCGATCGTTTTCTTCTATCAGCCCAACTATGACGCCGTCATCGCATGCTTGCCGAGCTGCACGGGGCCGGGCAATCCGCCCAAGTACGCGCCCGTGACGTCCGGCGAGCATCGACTGGCGAAGTTTCTCAAGGGCGTGGGCGCGGCCGCCCGTGATGCACCCCCCTCCCCACCCTCCCCCTCAAGGGGGGAGGGATAACGC
>DATEQI010000050.1:0-11751 GCA_035272805.1 Alphaproteobacteria bacterium
TCCTCCTCGACGTCGATCTTGAGGGTCGCGAGCAGACGCACCACGGCATTGTAGTAGGCGATGGTGATGATGAGGTCCATCAGGCACTCGTCGTCCAGATGTTTCTTGAGCTCGGCGAACGTCTCGTCGGAGACGGCGAGCTCGCGCGTCATCTCGCGCGCCGCGCGAATGGCCGCGCGCGCGGCCGGATCGAGCATCGTGGATTGGCCGTCGCTTTCCTCGATGAGCTCCCGCAGGTCGCCTTCCGAGACGCCGAAGTCGCGGCCGATCTTGATGTGGTGCGAGAATTCGTAGGCCGAGCGCGTCAGATAGCCGACTTGCAGGATGGCCATCTCGCGCAGGCGCGGGTCGAGGCGGCTTTGGTGGCGGATATATTGCCCGACGCCTTGCAGCCGGCGCGCAGCACCCGGGCTGTGAACGAGGGCGCGGAAGAGATTGATGTTGCGCGCGAGCAGGTCCTGGTTTTCGGGTGCCAAGTCCTTTTTGTCGAGATAAGGCACGCGTGCCATGATCCGGGTGCTCCTTTCGAGTGACGGAAACCACTCACTGCGTTCCGGGCGCCCGCGCGGGTCCGAGGAGGGTGACGCCGCCGTCGACGACGAGGGTCTGCCCGGTGATGTAGCGGGCATGGTCGGAGAGCAGGAAACGCACGGCGTGGCCCACGTCCCACCCGGTTCCCTCGATGCCGAGCACCGAGGCTTGGCGCCGCCGCGCGCGCGCGGCCGCACTCATGCCGGCCGCATAGACCATCGGCGTGTAGACCGGACCCGGGGCGACGCAATTGACGCGGATGCCGGCAGCGCCGTGGTCGACGGCCATCGCGCGCGTGAGTGCGATCACCGCACCCTTCGATGCCGAATAGGGGGTGAGGCCGCGCGGACGCAAGGCCGAGATCGACGAGACATTGACGATGGCGCCGCCGGAGGCACTCTCGATCATCGCCGGGATGGCATGCTTCGCGGCTAGGAACATGCTCTCGACGTTGACCTGCATCACGCGACGCCACTCCTCGGGCGCCACCTCGACGACGCTGCCGCGCCCGTCGATGCCGACGTTGTTGTCGAGGAAATCGAGCCGGCCGAAGCGCCGCAAGGCCTCGGCCACCATTTCCCGGCATTCCGCCGCCTCGGTCACGTCGGCGACGCAAGCCGCGGCAACGCCCCCCTCGGCGGCGATCATCTCGACGGTGCGCTCGGCGAGCGCGGCGAGGCGATCGACCGCCAGCACGCGCGTACCCGCGCGCGCCAGGAGGATCGCCGCCGCGCGTCCGTTGCCGATGCCGTCGCCTTGCGAGCCGGCGCCGGTCACGATCGCGACCTTGCCGGCGAGGCCGGCATCGTCTTGCGGCTTGTCGTTGTCGGCCATGCTCCCCTCTTACGGCAGCCCCGCCCCGGGGGTATCGACCCGCACGGTCTCGATCCGCCCGTCGCGCTTCTTTGCCTGGGCGGGACCGCTGCCCGAGCTCGTGCAGATGAACAAGGTGCGGCGGTCCTCCCCGCCGAGCATGCAGGCAAAGGTGCCCTGCTCGCCGGTCGAGACGGTGCGCGCGACGCGGCCGCCGTCCAAGACGCGGATGACCCGGCTCCCCCTCGCGTCCGCGACCCAGACGGCACCCTCGGCGTCGAGGCAGATGCCGTCGGGGAAGCAGTCCGCGAGCTCGGCGAAGACGCGGCGCTTGCGCAAAGCCCCGCCTTCGCCGATCGCGAAGGCGGTGAGCAGCTTGGCATAGGTCTCGGCGACGATGAGCGTCTTGCCGTCCGGCGTGATCGCCATCCCGTTCGGAAAGAACAGCTCCTCGGCCGCGCGCACGACGCGGCCGTCGGGATCGATGCGGGCGATCGAGGTCGTGCGCGGCGCCTCGCCGGCATGGCGATCGAAGCCGAAGTTGCCGACATAGGCGCGGCCGGCGCGATCGACCACCATGTCGTTGCAGGGTCCGGTCGCGAGCGGAGAGAGGTCGGCATAGAGCTCGAGCCTTCCCGCATCGAGCCGCAGCACGCGATGGTCGAGCATGGAGACGACGAGCAGGCGCCCGTCGAGACTCCAGCCGAGACCGGAGGGGCGCTGCGGCACCTCGGCGATCGTCTCGGCATGCCCCTCGAGATCGACGGTGAGCACGCGATGGGAATAGAAATCGGAGAACCACAGCTTGTCCTCGCGCCAGCGCGGCCCCTCGGGGAAGGTGAGCCCGGCGAGCAGCACCTCCGGCTTGGCGTCACTCATGGCATTACCCCCCTCCCAACCCTCCCCCTCAAGGGGGGAGGGGCTATCTGGGTAACTTGAAAATCTTCCCCCTCCCCCTCGAGGGGGGAGGGTAGGGAGGGGGTGACGCCCGATTTATCGAGAGCTGTCACTGGGCCTTCGGCTCGGCGTCGAGGCGCACCGCGATGCCGTCGAGCTCCTTGCGCGCGGCCGGATAGCGCTTCATGACGAGGGGATCGTGGCCGGGGACGACATGCGCGGGCGTGCTGGCGAGTCGTCGCAGCTTGCCGTAGCCCGCGAGCATGTCGCCGAGGTTGTAGATGATCGGATAGGGCCGCTCCTCTTCGATGTTGGCATAGAGATGCGCCGCGTCGGAGGCGACCACGACCCAGCCGCGCCGCGTCAGCACGCGCACCGCCTGCAGGCCCATGGTGTGGCCGCCGATGAAATGCAGGCTGAGACCGGGGGCGAGCTCCTCGTCGCCGTCATGGAATACAACGCGTCCCTCGAAAAGCCGGCGCACCATGCCGGTGACGTGCTCGGCCTCGAAGGAATGACTGAGCGCCCCATGGCACATGCAGCGGCCGGTGGTATAGGCCATCTCCTTCTCCTGGATGTGGTAGGTCGCGTTGGGAAAGAGGTCGAGGCCGCCCGCATGGTCGTAATGCATGTGGGTGATGATGACGTCCTTGACGCCCAAGGGATCGATGCCGAGCGGCTTGAGCCCGTCCGCCGGCGAGCGGATGAGCTGGCGCTGGCGCTTCTCCGCCATGTCCTTGCCGAAGCCGGTATCGACGATGAAGGTCTTGCCCTTGCCGGTGATCGCCCACACGAAGTAGTCGATCGGCATGGGCCCGTCGTGCGGATCGCCGCCGAGGAAATTCTCGCTCGCGCGCCGCGGGTGATGGGCATAGCGGACGGCAAAGACCTCGTAAGCGTCGCTGGTCGCCATGACAGTGCTCTCCTTTTCCGCAAGGACCGCTCGAAGCCGTGCCCGAGCCGCCGCGCGGGTGTCAATTGCCGCGCTTCACCTCGACACCCGCCCATTTCTCGATGCATTGGACGAGTGCCGTGAAATCGCTCGCCGGCCCAAGCTCGCCGTTGGCGTATTGCCAGAGCGAGCGCACGGCACTCCCGACCCACATCGGCACCTTGAGCTCCTCCGCCTCCTCGAGGCAGAGCTTCACGTCCTTGTACATGAGGCCGGTGGCGAAGCCGTAGTCGAAGGTGCGCGGCAGGATCGCGCGCGGGAACTTGACCTCCGTCGCCGTGTTGCGGCCGCTGCCCGCGTTGATGACGTCGACCATCACCTGCGGGTCGAGCCCCGCCTTGGTCCCCATGACGATGGCCTCGCACGAGATCGCCATCGCCGCCGCCGACATCAGATTGTTGGCGAGCTTCATGGTCTGGCCCATGCCGGGCCGCGCGCCGATGTAGAAGACCTTGCCGAAGATCCTGAGGACGGGCTCGAGCCGCTCGAAGTGCTCTCTCGCGCATGCCGCCATGACGGCGAGCGTGCCCTTTTCGGCACCGCCGACCCCGCCGCTCACCGGCGAGTCGACCGCGGCGATGCCCTTCTCGGCGAGTGCCGCCGCGATCTCGGCCGCAATGCGCGGCCCCGTCGTCGAGAGATCGACCATGGTCTTGACGCGCTTGCCCGCGACGATGCCGCCCGCGCCGAGGGCGACCGCGCGCACGATGTCGGGCGTGGGCAGGCTCAGGAACACGGTCTCGACCGCGGAGGCCACCTCGAGCGCCGATGCCTTCGCCTCGGCACCGCGCGCGACGAGGGGCGCGAGTGCCGCAGCACTCGTATCGAAGATCGTAAGCCTGTGACCGGCATCGAGGAGCCGACCCGCCATGGGGCCGCCCATCTTGCCGACGCCGACGAAACCGAGCTGCTCGGGCATCGCTCTTGCCTCCTAAACACCTCTCCCGTTCTTGCCGGCCGCAGTAGGGTGCCGCGCGCTTGCGCTCGATGGGCGAGGGGCGATCTGGCGAAGACCTCGCGGCCGCCCGCGGGCATTCTCTTGGAAGAGCCTTTGTGAACGTACTATCATCGCGACGGGACGAGCAAGGGGTGGACATGCCCGAAATCCAGCGCGGCTTCCCGGGGCTCGGTTGGCTCGAGGCTTTCCGCGAGCGGGTCAATGGGGACGCGGAGATGAAGGTCGTCGGCGACTGGTTCACCACGTCGCTCTCCCTCGGCTTCGGCGAGCGGCGCTACGTGCTGCGCGTCGAGAAGGGGCGCATCGGGGAGATCGTGGCCAATCCGCGCCTCGACGTGCGCGCCTCCTTCGGCTTCCGCGCCCCGCTCGAGGTGTGGCGCAAGTTCCTGAGCCCGACGCCCCCGCCACTCTTCCACGATTTCTTTGCGATGCTGATGCGCGTGCCCGAGTTCGTGCTCGAGGGCGACAGCCTCGTCGCCATGCAAAACGCGCGGGCGCTGCATCGGATGATGAACCTCATGCGTGCGCCCGGAGCGACGAATGACTGAGTACGAGCCCATCCTCGGCCGCTATCTCCCGGTCTCGCTCGAGGGCGGGGTCTGCCGCGTCTATGTCGAGGAGGCGGGGCAGGGGCGGGCGCTCCTCTGCCTCCACACCGCGGGTGCGGACAGCCGGCAATACCGCCACCTGCTCAACGATGCCGAAGTCACGCGCCGCTTCCGGGTCATCGCCTTCGACCTCCCCTGGCACGGCCGCTCGACCCCGCCCGCCGCGTGGTGGCTCGCCAAGTACCGGCTCACCACCCAAAGCTATCTCGCCATGATCCGCGCGGTGTGGCTGGCACTCGGGCTCGAGCAACCGGTCGTCTTGGGCTGCTCGATGGGTGGCGCCATCGTGCTCAAGCTCGCGGCCGATCATCAGGACGAGCTCTGCGGCATCATCGGGCTCGAGAGCAGCACTTACGCCCCCGGGCGCTACAACGACTTCCTCCACCATCCGGCGATCCACGGCGGCGAGCTTTGCGCCAGCTACACCTACGGCCTCAATGCGCCCGCGAGCCCCGAGGCGGGCAAGCGCGAGAACTGGTGGTACTACAGCCAGTCCGGACCCGGCGTCTATCAGGGCGACGTGCATTTCTACTCGAACGACTGGGACGCGCGCGAGGACATCCGGCGCATCGACACCAACAAGTGCCGCGTCTCGCTCTTGACCGGCGAATACGACTATTCCTGCACGCCGGAGATGACCGCGGCGGTCGCGGCCGCGATCCCGGGCGCGCGCTTCACGATCATGCCCGGCATCGGCCATTTCCCCATGGTCGAGAACTATCCCCTCTTCCGCCGCTTCCTCCTCCCCGAGCTCGACCTCATGGCGGGGTGAGCGGTCTTGCGCCGCTTGCGTGCTATCTTACATTGTCGTATAAGCGTGCGGCACCATGAGGATCGTCGCTGCGCGTGGCTATGAGCGTCGAGCCGGCCGCTTGCTTTCGCTGGAAGAGCGGGCGGCGGCCGAGGCGGAGATCGTCGCGCGACCAGACGCATGGCCGGTCATCCCCGGCACCGGCGGCGCCCGCAAGGCTCGTATCGCCATGCGCGGGCGCGGCAAGCGCGGCGGTGGGCGGGTGATCTATTTCTACAGCCCGTCGGCCGCGCTCGTCGGGCTACTCGAGATCTACGCCAAGGGCGTTAAGGAGGATTTGAGCCATGCCGACAAAAAAGAAATCCGCGCCGCGATCGAAGAGATCCGTGCCGCGCTCGGCACACACGGCGCTGGGTAGGCGCATTGCCGGGGCAGCACGGGAGATCGCCGCACATTTGCGCGGGGAAGGGCCTCCGCTTGCTTCTTACAAGGTGGAGATTCCGGAAACCGTGGATGTCGCAGCCTTGCGTGCGCGGCTCAGTCTGTCCCAAGCTGCCTTTGCCCGCACGTTCGGCCTGGACCTCGCAGCTGTTCAAGCATGGGAACAGCGTCGGCGGAGGCCCGATAGGTCGGCGCGTATCCTGCTTGCCGTGATCGCGCACGAACCGGCCGCGGTGCTGCGTGCTCTGGCGGTGGAGTAGACGCGACCTTTCCAAAAATCCAAAACTACGCCCTCTTCCGCCGCTTCCTCCTCCCCGAGCTCGACCTCATGGCGGGGTGAGCGGTGGCTCGCTGCCGGTGAGCGCGCGGACGGCGGCAAGCGTAAGGGGCGTGAAGGGCGCCGGCACGAGGATGCGCGTCTCCATGCGCTCGAGGAGCGGCTCGACCGCGGCGGTGAAGCGGGGCCAGTCACGGTGCGCCGTCAGTATCTTGCGGCGGCGCGCGCGCTCCTCGAGACTCTCATAGGCCCAGAGGTGGACGACCTCGTTGAGCGCACCCGTCTCGCTCACGAAATAGCCGATGAGGCCGCCGAGGATGGGCTTGAGGAGCGGGAGGCCGAGCGTCTCGACCGCGCTGAGGAACTCCCCCGTCTTGCCCGGCCGCAGAAGATAGCTGCGCTGCTCGACGATCACGGCCAGCGAGCTCCCTCACCAACTATGCCCTCTCCCGCGAAGCGGGAGAGGGAGGGACCCGCGGCCGAAGGCCGTGGGAGGGTGAGGGACAGGGCGATGGTTGGCAATGAGCAATCTCGAATCTACAATTGATCGGCGGGGCCGTCCCTCACCCTTCCCATCGCTTCGCGATGGGCCCCTTCGTCGATCCGCTTTGCGGCTCGACCCCGCGAAGCGGGAGAGGGACTCTACTTCATCGCCCAAACCGCCTTGGCCGAGGCGTCGGCGAGGGGATAGACCATGACGGGCTCGCCGTGCTGCCACTGCACGATGACGAGCGGGGCATCGACGCGGCGTCCCTTGTCGTCGAACTTGATGTGGCCGCCCGCGAAGTATTTGGCCGCCCCCTCGCTCGTGTCCATGGCGTGGATGGCCTCGGCCACCTTGCGGCGGTCGGCGACGCCGGTCTTCTCGAGCGCGTCCTTCAGGACCCAGACGTGCCCGTAGGCGCAGAGGCTGTCCTGGGTGAGCCAGGGCTCGCCCGTCCGCTTCTTGAAGCGCGCGATGAGGTCGGCCTGCCCCTTGTTGCTCCAATTGGCGACGGTGACGAGCACGTCCTCCATGACCTCAGCACCCGCGGTCTTGAGCAGCTCCGGCCCTCCCATATGGGCGCCGTTCCCCACGATGGGATAGTGCGTCCCGCCCATGCCCATCTCGGTCAGCTTCTGCATGAGAAGCGTGTCGTCGGGCACGTTGGTGGAGATCACGAAGAGAAAATCCGGCCGCGCCACGCGCGCCTTCTGCACGAGCGGGGTCGCATCGGAGAGCGGGGGCGTGTAGGTCTCGTCTAAGAGGAGCTTGAGCCCGTACTTGGCGAGCCCGCCCTCGCGCATGGGCTTGACGAAGCTCACGGGTGCCGCCGTATTGTCCGAGATGATCCCGGTCGTGGTCGGCTTCTTCCCCGTGGTCTTCTCTGCAAGCTCCATGATCGTCGGCAGCGCCAGCTCCGCCTGGCGGTCGCCGGTGGCCGAGGTCTGGAACACGTAATGAAAGCCGCGGCTGGTGATCTGGTCGGAATAGGAGAGTGTCAACCACGGCAGCTCGGCGCGCTCCGTCACTTCCGTGACCGCGAGCGTGAAGGAGCTGAGCCAGGCGCCGACGCCGCCGACGAGATCCGGATTCTGCGCCACGACGAGCTGTGCTGCGTTCTTCGCCTTCTCCGGCGAGTCGCCGGTATCGGCGGTGATGAGCTTCATCTTGGCGCCGCCGAGCGCCTTCACTCCTCCGGCGTTGTTGATGTCGTCGATCGCCATCTCGGCACCCATGCGCTCGAGCAGGCCCTGGCGCGCCCACGGCCCCGAGAGCGGCACGATGAGTGCCACTTCGACCTCCTTGGGCTGGGCCTGGGCGGGCGCTTGCGCAAGCGTCAGAAGACCGAGCGCGCCTGCCGCCGCCGCGATCGCGGCGCGGAACAGCCGATTGATTGTGCGAGTCATCTTATTTCCTCCCTGGGCAACTGCCCGATCACATGCCGAGATAGACCGTTCTGATGCGGTCATCCTTGAGGAGTGCTTCGCTCGAGCCGGCGAGGACGACTCGGCCAGTCTCGAGCACGTAGCCGAAGTCGCAGGATTGCACGGCCTCCGCCACCCGTTGCTCGACGAGCAGGATAGTGAGCCGGTCCTCGCGATGCAACTCGCCGATGCGCTCGAAGATGAGATCGGCGACGGCGGGAGCGAGCCCCATCGACGGCTCGTCGAGCATGAGGAGCCGAGGGGCCGAGGCCAGGCCGCGGCCGATCGCCAGCATTTGCTGCTCGCCGCCCGAGAGCGTGCCGGCGAGCTGGCCGCGCCGCTCGGCCAGCACGGGGAAGAGCGCCATGACACGCTCGAGGTTGCGCGCCCATTGCCGCCGCCCCGCCGCGGGATAGGCGCCCATCTCGAGATTCTCCAGGACCGTCAGCGAGGCGAAGACCTGGCGGCCTTCCGGCACGTGGGCGATGCCGAGGTGCGCGCGCGCGGCGGCCGGCATGGCGAGAAGGTCGCGTTCCTCATAGCGGATGCGGCCAGCCTCCGTCGGCACCGTGCCGGAGATCGCCTTGAAGAGGGTCGTCTTGCCGGCCCCGTTGGGCCCCACGATGGTGACGAACTGGCCTTCGGCGACCGCGAGCGATACCTGCGAGAGCGCCTTGAGGCCGCCGTAGGCGACGGTCAAGCCCTCAACCGCGAGCATGGAGTGCCGTCCATTTGCTGCCGAGATAGGCCTCGACCACGCCCGCGTCGGCGGTGACCTCGCTCGGCCGGCCGACCGCGATCACGCGCCCGTGGTTCAGCACCACGAAGCGCTCGGCCAGGCGCATCATCGCCCGCATCGTGTGCTCGATGATCACGACCGTGGTGCCCGAGGACGGGAGCGCCCTGACCGCAGCGAGCATCTCCTCGACCTCGGCCGCCGCGAGGCCGGCGAGCGGCTCGTCCATGAGGAGGAGACGCGGGCGCCCGGCCAGCGCGCGCGCGAGCTCCATGAGACGGAGCTCCTTGTTGCTGAGGGCGCCGGCGAGTGCCTCAAGGCGCGGCGAGAGGCCGACCCTGGCCACCGCCTCGCGCGCGATCTCGAACGCCTCGTCCTCGGCCGCGGCGCGGACATAGGCGCCGACGACGACGTTCTCCAGCACCGACATGCGCTGAAATGCGCGCACCACCTGGAAGGTGCGTCCGACGCCGAGCCGGCAGATGCGGTTGGGCTTGAGGCCGACGAGCGTCTGCCCCGCGAAGACGACGTCCCCGCCGTTCGGCTTGAGAAAGCCGTTGAGCAGATTGAAGAGCGTCGTCTTGCCGGCGCCGTTGGGCCCGATGATGCCGAGGATGGCCCCTTCCTCCACTTGGAAGGCGATACCGTCCAAGGCGCGCAGCCCGCCGAACGACTTCGAGAGCCCGCGCACCTCGAGCAGGACTTGCCCGGACGTTTGACGCTCGGCGGGGACGGGGACGAGAGCAGGCGCCGCCGGCGCTCTGCTGCGGAAGGCCGCGCCAGGCGTGCCTCGTGCGAGGTGGAGCCAGTCGCGCACGCGCCAGTAGATGCCTTCGGGGGCCAAGAGGATCACGAGGATGATGGCGAGGCCGTAGACCACGCCTTGGATGCCCGGGATCACGTCGCCGAGCTCCGCCTGCAGCGTCTCGCTCAACGGGATCAGGATGACCGCGCCGATCACCGGTCCCCACAGCGTGCCCGTGCCGCCGAAGAGCGTCACCACGAGGGCCTGCGCCGAGGTGAGGACGCCGAAGACGCTGTCCGGCGTCACCACGAGGAGGACGACCGCGTAGAGGCCGCCGGCGGCGGCCGCGACGGCGCCGGAAAGGGTGATGGCCCGCATCTTCCATTTGAGCGTGTCGATGCCCGCCGCTTCCGCGGCCGGCTCGTTCTGCTTGATGGCAAGGAGCGAGCGGCCGAAGCGCGAGCGCTCGACGGCAAGCGAGATCAGAAGGGCTACGACGAGCAAGCCGACCGCCAGCGCCATATAGACGTGGTAGTCGTTGAACTGCATGTACCAGGCGGGCGCCTCGCGCTTCATCGGCAAGGGCACTTCCTGGTAGCCGAGCCACTCGAAGACGTAGAGGAGCGCAAGCGGATAGGCGAGCATCGCCAGCGCGAAATAATGCCCGCGCAGGCGGAAGGTCGGATAGCCGATGACGAGCCCGGCGGCGACGCCGACCAGCATGCCGAGCGGGATGCCGAACCACGGCGTCAGGTCGAGGCGGACGAGGAGGATGGTGACCGTATAGGCGCCGAGGCCGAAGAAGGAGGCATGGCCGAAGGAGACGAGCCCGGTGTAGCCGCTGAGCAGGTTCCAGGAGAGCCCCAAGACCGCCCAGATCGGCACCAGCGTCATCATGAGCTGGTAGTAGGAGTTGCCGACCGCGAGCCCGAGGGCGAGCCAGCCGAGCGCCATGATCGCGATCGCCGCAAGCGGGAAGAGCAGGCCGCCGCGGCCGGCCACGGCTCAGATCCGCTCCGCGGCGCGGCCGAACAGCCCTTGCGGCCGCATGAGGACGACGAGAAGGAATACCGCGAAGATCGCCGCGTTCTGCAGTTGCGTAGGAAGCACGAGGGTGGAGAGCTGTTGCACGAGGCCGATGGTGAGCCCGCCCCAGAAGGCGCCGAGAATGCTGCCCATGCCGCCCATCACCACGCCCGCGTACATGATGATGACGTAGTCGAGTCCGACGTAGGGCTGGAACGGATGGTAGGTGGCGACGAGCCCGCCCGCGACGGCGGTGACGCCGGTGCCGATGCCGAAGGCGATGCGGTGGGCGCGGTCGACATCGATGCCCATGTAGATGGCGGCGGTCGGATTGTCCGCAGCCGCGCGCAGCGTCTTGCCCAGCCGCGAGCGATTGATGAGAAGATAGAGGGCCGCGGCGATGACGATGGAGAGCACGCAGGCGACTACGCTCGCCTTGTTGATGAACACGGCAGCCGTCGGATCGTAGAGGAGCGGGATCTCCCAGGCCCGCAGCGCCAACGTCGTGCGGGCCGACTGCGGCGTCGAGCCGAAGAGGATGAGCGCGCCGTTCTCCAGCGCCAAGGCGACGCCGAGCGTGAGGATGAGCTGCGCCGAGCGGCCCTCGTCCTCGCTTCCCGTGACGCTCGTGCCGCTGACCCGCGCGATCAGGAGGCGATGGAGCAGGTAGCCGCCGACGAAGAGGGCGGGGCCGGCAAGGACGGCGCCGACGAAGGGTGCCGCCGCCGGCCCCAGGAAGGCGAGCAGCCCCCAGACGCTCACGACATAGAGGGTGAAATACATGCCCAGCATGAGGAAATCCCCCTGGGCGAAGTTGATCACCCGCATCACCCCGAAGATGAGCCCGAGCCCCACGCACATGAGGCCGTAGATGCAGCCGAGGAAGAGGCCGGCGGCGAGCGCCTCGAGAAAAGTCTCGGCGAACATTCCGAAGGGACTCATGCGGCGGCACCGGCAGCGGCGCGCGCGCCCTCGCCCGGACCAAGCCGTAGGGCGATAGCCTCCCTCACCTTTCCTGCTCCTTCATTGGCGGCACATCATGCAGCTTCGCGCGCAGCATGGGTTATGCGCGCCCGCATTGTCCAGCCCGGTGCCGACTCTCGAACAT
>DATEQI010000051.1:0-5623 GCA_035272805.1 Alphaproteobacteria bacterium
CTCGGACTGCCGCGCGGGGGCTGCAAGGCCGGCATCTGGGGCGATCCCGCGATCGCGGGCGCCGAGCGCCAGCGCACCATGCAGGCCTTCGGCCGCATCCTGGCGCCCTACCTCGTCACGCGCTCGGCCCTCGTCGGCCCCGACATGGGCGTCGGCGTCGAGGACCTCGTGGAAATCTACAAGGCGGCCGGTGCCGCCTATCCGCGCTCGGGCCTCTTCAACCAGCTGGTGGAGGGACAGCCGCTCGAATTCCACATCACCGGGCACGGTGTCATCATGGCCGCCCGCGTCGCCTGCGAGCTCGCCGGCCGCGATTTCGCCGGGGCCGCCGTCGCCATCGAGGGCTTCGGTCATGTCGGCGTCGGGGCCGCCCGCTACGCGTTGCGGGGGCGCGGCAAGCTCGTCGCGGTATCCACCGTCGAAGGTGCGCTCTACAACGAGCGCGGCATCGATTTCGAGCGCCTGCTCGAGCTGCGCGGCCGGCACGGCGACCGGTGCGTCCTCGAATACGGCCAAGGCGAGCACATCGCGCGCGGCGAGATCTACTTCCTGCCGGTGGATTTGCTGGTGCCGGGAGCGCGTCCCTACGTCATCAACGAGGCCAATGCCGGGAAAGTTCAGGCCAAGGTCATCGCGAGCGGGGGCAACATTCCGATCACCGACGCCGCGGAACGGCAGCTCTTCGCGCGCGGCATCCTTTCCGTGCCGGACTTCATCGCCAACAGCGGCGGCGTCATCGCCTCCTGGGTGGACTATCTCGGCGGCAACGTGGAGCAGGCTTTCCGCGCGAACGAGGCGCTGATCGGGGCGACGACGCGCGAGGTGCTGTCGGAGGCGATGGCGCGCAGCATCGATCCGCGCGCGATCGCCACCGGAAAGGTCGCTCGCCGCCTCGCCGCCGCGCGCGGGACGCCGCGCAAATCATACGAGGAGACGCGCGAGGAGATCCGCACGCGTCTCGGCGTCTTCGGCTGACCATCTCGGGAGGAGCGCTATGAAGGCCTTCGAGGGCAAGGTTGTGTGGATGACGGGCGCGGGCAGCGGAATCGGCAGGGCGGGTGCCGTCATGTTCGCGCGCGAGGGGGCGCAAGTGGCGCTCATCGGCCGGCGACGCGAGATGCTCGAGGAGGTGGCGGGCGAGATTCGCGGATCGGGCGGCACAGCACTCGTCGAGCCGCTCGACGTCTCCCTGCGGGAGAAGGTCGACGCGAGTGCCGCTCGCCTGCTCGACCGCCTGAAGCGCGTCGATATCCTGGTCAACAACGCCGGCACCAACGTGACCACCCGCCGCCTCGACGAGGTCTCCCCTGCCGACTGGGACCACGTGCTCGCGGTCAACCTGACCGGCGCCTTCAACATGTTCCAGGCCGTCTTCCCGACCATGCGCGCGCAAAAGGACGGGCTCGTCATCAACGTGGCGTCGACCGCGGCGCGGCGGGTCAGCGGTGCCGCCGGCATCGCCTATTCCGCCTCCAAGTTCGGCATGCTCGGCATGAGCCTGTCCCTCACGCAGGAAGCCTGGAAGTTCGGGATCAGGGCGTGCTGCATCTGCCCCGACGACGTGAACACTCCGATCATGGCGCGCCGCAAGATCAAATATCCGCCCGAGGTGCTCGCCCAGTTCATCCAGCCGGAGGATCTGGCCGAGACCATGCGTTACGTGGCGCTCATGCCGAAGCGCACCTCGATCCCCGAGATCGTCGTCTGCCCGACCAACATCAGGCCCTATACGCCGGCCGAGAGCGGCATTCCGGGCGCATAAGCGCTCTCTCGACGCCGGCAGGGCCGCCATAGTAGTCTCTCAGCTGGGATGGCAACGAAACCAAGGAGCTTGTCCTCAGGACAAGGTCCCTAGAACGCGATCAGGGAGGTACTTCGATGTCCAAGAGCAAGAGAGAAAGCGCGATTGCCGCCGTGGCGCTCAGCCGCCGCGAGCTTCTGATCGGCGCCGGCGCTGCTACGCTTGCGTTGACGCAGTTTCCGCGGCGCGCCGCCTTCGCCAAGGAGACCTTCACGGTCGCCGATCCGGGCGGTCCCTTCGGTCCAGCCTTCGATGCCGCCTTCATCAAGCCCTACGAGCAGGAGACGGGCGACGAAATCTCGCATGTCGCGCGCATTCACTATCCGACCGTCGAGATCAAGGCGATGGTCGACACCAAGAGCTACAACTGGGACGTGGTCACCGCCACGGACGCGGACCGCTACGAGCTGACCAGACAGGGACTGCTCGAGCCGCTCGATTGGAGCGGCGACGACATGGCCCAGATCATGCCGGAGGCGCACAGGCCCGACTGGATGGGCACCGACGTCTATGCGGCGGTCTTATGCTATCGCTCCGACAAGTACGGCAAGGATGGTCCCAAGTCGTGGGCGGACTTCTGGAACGTCGAGAAGTTCCCCGGCCGGCGCGCCTTCCACAAGCATCCGATCGATACGCTCGAGCAGGCGCTGATGGCGGATGGCGTGGCAGCGGACAAGGTCTACCCCATCGACATGGACCGCGCCTTTGCCAGCCTCGACAAGATCAAGTCCCACATCGACGTGTGGTGGACGGGCGGCGCGCAGACGACCCAGCTGCTCGAGAGCGGCGAATGCGACATCGTGCCGACCTGGAACGGGCGGGCCCAGGTGCTGATCGACGCCGGCAAGCCGGTCGAGATCGAGTGGAACCAGGGCGTCTATTCCTTGGAAGGCTGGGTCATCGCCAAGGGCAACCCCAAGGCGGCGGTCGGCAAGAAGTTCATCAAGTTCTGCGCGAATGCCAAGCGGCAGGCGGAATTCACCAAGACGCTCGCCTATGGGCCGACCAACCCCAAGGCCTACGATTTCATTCCGCCGGAGCGCGCCAAATACCTCCCCACCGCCCCCGACAACATCAAGAGGCTGATCCTCTCCTCGACCGAATGGTGGGGCAGCAACAAGGATAAGGCGATCGAGCGCTTCGAGGCCTGGCTCCTCAAATAGGGCCGGCGCGCGGGCGAGGGGCGGCGTCCGCCGCTAATCCGCGGGCACGACGGCCTTAAGAACCGCGCCGATCTCCTCATGGAGGACGACGTCGGCGAAGGCGTCCTGCTCGGTCGGCTCGCGGTTGACGATGGCGAGCTTGGCGCCCTTCTCCTTGGCGAGCAGCGGGAAGCCCGCCGCGGGATACACCACGAGCGAGGAGCCGAGCACGATGAAGAGGTCGCAGGCGAGCGTCTCCCTCTCGGCGCGCGCCATGGCGTCCTGCGGCATGGCTTGTCCAAAGGAGATGGTCGCCGTCTTGACCAGGCCGCCGCAGTCGCGGCAGGTCGGGATCTCGCCGCGTCCGAGGAAGCTCTGCTTCAGCACCTCGAGCTCGTAACGGAGCGCGCAGCTCAGGCAAGTTGCGTAGGTCGCGTTGCCGTGGAGCTCGACGATGCGCTCGCCCGGCACGCCCGAGTCCTGATGGAGATTGTCGACGTTCTGGGTGATGACCGCGGAGACCTTGCCCCGTGCCACGAGGCGCGCGACTGCCGTGTGCCCCGCATTCGGCTTGGCGCCGACCCATCCCGCGACCCCGGAGAAGACGCGCGTCCATGCCTCGCGGCGCATCTCCTCGCTCGTCACGAACTCGTCGAAATAGATGGGCCGCATGCGGCTCCACACGCCGCCGGGGCTCCTGAAGTCGGGGATGCCCGACTCCGTCGACATCCCGGCGCCGGTGAAAACGACCGCGCGTCGGGCCTCCGCAATCAGGCTTGCCAAGCGCTCTCGGGGCGACATGGGCGCATGATAACCCTAGAGGTCCGCCGCAGCGCAAGGGCGTGCGCGGCCCGCTCCAGCGCCGAAGCAAGGGCTTGCCCCCCAGCACTTGTTTCTGGACAATCGCCTGGTCTCGCGGACGACTAAAAACAGGCCTGGAGCGGGGAGCGCGCGTGACCGAGTCCAAAATCAAGCTGTCGGTGCGCAAGGCGAGCAAGAGCTATGGCGCGGTCATAGCGCTTGCGGAAGCGAGCTTCGACATGCGCGAGGGCGAGTTCCTGACCCTCCTCGGCCCCTCGGGCTCGGGCAAGACGACGCTGCTCATGATCGTGAGCGGCCTGACCCAGCCCGACGGCGGCGAGGTATGGATCGACGGCAGGCTCGCGACCTATGCGCCGCCGCATAAGCGCGACATCGGCATCGTCTTCCAGAACTACGCGCTTTTCCCGCATTTGACCGTCTACGAGAACATCGCCTTTCCGCTGCGCATGCGGCAGATGGCGGAGCGCAAGATCGCGGAAGAGGTCATGCGCGCGCTCGACACCGTCCAGCTCGCGCACACGGCCAAGCGCATGCCGCGCGAGCTTTCCGGCGGGCAGCAGCAGCGCATAGCGCTTGCGCGCTGCACGGTCTACCGTCCCTCGATCGTGCTCATGGACGAGCCGCTCGGCGCGCTCGACCGCAAGCTGCGCGATCAGATGCAGCTCGAGATCAAGCATCTCCATCAGCACCTCGGCATCACCGTGCTCTACGTCACGCACGACCAGGACGAGGCGATGACCATGTCCGACCGCATCTGCCTCATGAACAACGGCCGCATCGAGCAGCTCGGGGCACCCCAGGAGCTCTATTTCCGCCCGCGCTCGGTCTTCGTCGCCGACTTTTTGGGCGAGTCCAACCTCTTGCCGGGCACCGTCATCGAAAGCGGCGGCTCGCTCCTCGTCGAGGGTCCCGGCGGGCTCAGGGTGCGCGCCATGCCGAGTGCCGATCTCGGCGTCGGCGCGCGGGTGCGGCTCATGGCGCGGCCCGAGAGCCTGCGCCTCATCGGGCCCGGCGAGGAGGCCGACAACGTGGCGGAGGGGACGCTCGCGGAGGTCGTCTTCGTGGGCGGCGTGCGGCGCTATTACGTGGCACTCGCCGGCGAGGCGACGCTCGCGGTCAAGGAGCTCACGGATGCCGCCGCCGAGCGGCGTCCCGGCGAGGTGGTGCGCGTGGGATGGGAGGCCGCGCGCACGATAGCGCTGCCGGAGAGTGCGGGGCCCGCGCCGTGAGCGTCGCCTCCGCGAGCGCCTTGCCCGGCGCATGGCGGCCGCAGAGCAGATGGCTTGCTGCCTGGCCGCTCTATCCACTCATCGTCTTTCTCGTCGTCTTCCTCATCTACCCCGTGGTGCAGCTCCTCTGGCTCAGCTTCACCGATCCTTCGGGACACTTCTCGCTGGTGAATTACACGCGGCTCGCCACCACGCCCGTCTATCTCCAGGTGCTCGCCATCACCTTCAAGATCGCGGGATGGACCACCGTCTTCACCATCCTCGCCGGCTATCCGGTCGCCTATCTGCTCGCGACGCTCTCCGAGCGCCGCCGCGACGCGCTCATGCTGCTCGTGCTGATGCCGTTCTGGACGAGCTTCCTCGTGCGCACCTTCGCCTGGATGGTGCTCCTCGGCCGCAACGGCGCCGTGAACCGCCTGCTCGTCGCCTTGGGCGTCGTCGATGCGCCGGTGAGCCTGATCTACAACTTCTCCGGCGTCATGATCGGCATGGTGCAGGGCATGATGCCGCTTGCGATCCTCACCATGGTCGCGGTGATGCAGAACATCGACGCGACCCTCGCGAAGGCGGCGCACACGCTCGGCGCGCGCGGCGGCCAGGCGTTCTGGCGCATCTACTTCCCGCTCTCG
>DATEQI010000052.1:0-4050 GCA_035272805.1 Alphaproteobacteria bacterium
CCGCCGCCGAGTGCCGCGACGCCGAGCGTGCCATCAGTCGCGCAGCCGGTCGCGACGCCGACCGCGCCGGCGAGCACGCCCGCTGCCACTCCGCCGGCCAAGGCGCCTCAGGTGGCCTCGCTTCCCCCCTCCTCAAAGGCACCGAGTACGCGATCGTCGGGAAGTGCTGCGGAAGCTCCGGCGCTTGAGGGACCGGTTACGGCGGTGCTCGATTCGGGCGCGATCGTGGTCGCCGGCAGGGTCGTCAATCTCTATGGCATACTCGGCGAGACCGGCCGTCCGGCCGCCGAGTTCCAGAATTACATTGCCCACATGGGCAATCGCGTGAGCTGCTTCGCGCGCCCCGCCAACTCCTTCGAGTGCCATGCCCAGGGCTACGACGTGGCCGAGGCCGCCGTGCTCAACGGTGCCGCGCGTGCGCGCGCGGGCGCGCCCTCCAAGTACCGCACGGCCGAGCAGGAGGCCCGCGCCGCGCACCGGGGCATGTGGGGGATGTGAGAGATGCGCCGCGATGCCGGGCGGGGCCGTGAGGCCGATGAGCGATTGGCGGCGTGACATTCCCCATCGCTGAGCGCTTTCCCGGGCACGGCGGACGCCTTGCGCTCGCCGCGGCGGGCGCGTTCCTGCTCCTCCTCTCGAGCGCAAATCTCTGCGCCAGCTCGGCCGGCGAGCGCATGGTGCGGAGCGGCACGGCGTTCTTCGTCGCGCGCGCCGGGTATCTCTTGACGAGCGCCCATGTCGTGGCGGGATGCCCTCGCCTTTCCCTTCGGCAGGAGGGCGGCCCGCCGCGCGAGGCAACGCTCGTCGACGCCGACGCCGCACGCGACATAGCACTACTGCGCAGCTCGGGTGCCGTGCCCGGCTATGCGACGCTCAGCGCCCGCGGCGAGGCGCTGCCGGGCACCCGCGTCTTGGTCATCGGCTTTGCCCTCGATCCAAGCGATCCCGGCCTGCCCACGCTGAGCGACGGAGCCGTCGTCGGCCCAGCCGTCTTGCGCTCGGGACAGCGCCTGCTGGTCATCGAAGGGACGCTTCATGAAGGCAGCAGCGGCGGCCCGGTCATCGGCCGCGACGGCACGCTTGAGGGGATGATCATCGGTCAAGACCGCTCGCGCCCCGAGCACGGCGTCGCCGTGCCGGCGGACGATATCGGCGAATTCCTGCGCGCCCACGGCATCGCCTATCGCACGGCCATGGCAGCGCGAGCGCCCGCGCCGGAGCCCGCCCGGCTCTTGCGCCGCATTGCGGCCCTCGTGCAATGCACAGACGCAAACGGCCGCTGAGACAGCTCAGGTAAATCCGCTTGTAGGCTGCGGATCAGGAGCCCGCCCGCATGCCGCGATGCGCGAGGCGCGCCTGGTCCGCGGGCTCGAGCCGCACGCGCACATGGGCATGCGCCTCGTCGTCCGTGCGGCTCAGCACCTCGCCGCGGCGATAAAGCCAGGCCAGCGTCGCTCCGTCCGCAAGCGGCACGTCGATCGCGACGATGCCGCGGCCTTCCGAGAGCCGTCCGTCGAGAGCGACGAGCAGCTCGGCACAGCCCTCCCCCGTCAACGCCGAGAGGGGGATCGTGGGATGATTGCTGCGTGCCGCGACTTCGCGGAGACGCGCCCGCTCGGCAGGTGCGAGGCGGTCGATCTTGTTGAGCACCTCGATCAGTCCCTCCTCCACCTCCCGGCCGAGTCCGATCTCGCGCAGCACCACGTGCACGTCCTCCTTCTGCGCCTCGCTCTCCGGATGGGAAATGTCGCGGACATGCACGATCGCGTCGGCCTCGCACACCTCCTCGAGCGTGGCGCGGAAGGCGGCGACGAGCTCGACCGGGAGATGGGAAATGAAACCGACCGTGTCCGACAGAATGATCGCACGGCCGGACGGCAGCGCGAGCGAGCGCATGGTCGGATCGAGGGTGGCGAAGAGCAGATTCTCGGCGAACACCGCGGCCCGGGTGAGCTGGTTGAAGAGGGTGGATTTTCCGGCATTGGTGTAGCCCACGAACGCCACCACCGGATAGGACACGCGCCGACGCGCCGCGCGATGGAGCTCGCGCCGCTTCACCACCCCCTCGAGCTCGCGCTTAATCTTGATGATGCGCTCGCCGATGAGCCGGCGGTCGATCTCGAGCTGGCGCTCGCCCGGGCCGCCCAGGAAGCCGAAGCCGCCGCGCTGGCGCTCGAGGTGCGTCCAGCTGCGCACCAGCCGGCTGCGCTGATAGGAGAGATGCGCGAGCTCGACCTGGAGCCGGCCCTCGCGCGTGCGCGCCCGCTCGCCGAAGATCTCGAGGATGAGCGCGGTGCGGTCGATGACCTTGCACTGCCACGCCCGCTCCAGATTGCGCTGCTGCACCGCCGTGAGGCCCGCATCGACCACGACCACGCCGATCTCGAGCGCCGTTACCAGGCCGCCCAGGCGCTCGACCGTGCCCTTGCCGAAGAGGGTCGCCGGGCGGCGCTCGGCAAGGCGCACGACCTCGCCATGGGCAACCGTAAGCGCGATGGCGCGCGCGAGTGCTTCCGCCTCCTCGAGACTCGCCTCGGGCGTCCTGCCATTGGCCTTGAGGGATTTGGGGGCCGGATGAATGACGAGCGCCCGGCCCACGGCGCTCGCCTCCCCGGCCTTGGCTCCGCGGCCGTCGCCGTGGCGGTTCAAGGAGCGCAACTCAAGCCTCGGCGACCTCTTTGTCGGCCTCGAACAGCTGTATCGGACCCGTCGGCATCACAGTCGATATCGCATGCTTATAGACAAGCTGCGAATGATGATCGCGGCGCAAAAGTACAGAGAAGTTATCGAACCAGGTCACAATCCCTTGCAATTTCACTCCATTGACCAGAAATATTGTGACCGGCGTCTTGTTCTTTCGAATGTGGTTCAGGAATACATCCTGCAAGTTCTGAGGTTTCTCGGAGGACATGCTCGATCCCCTCTTTTATTTGGAGTTAGGGCGTTCGCGCGAACCAACTCTACAGCAACGCCATTAAGGCTAATATGGGCCGCTAGAGGTCGCGGACAAGGGCGCTCAGCGAAAAGCAGTCAGCGACCTGCCATTCCGGGGCGGCCGCCGAGAAATCGTCCCCAGCGAGGCCTTGCCCGGCGACCAGCACCGGCACGCAGCCGGCGTTGAGCGCGCAAACCATGTCGATGGCCGTATCGCCCACGAACCAGACCTCGCGGCCGGGTGCTATCCCGCTCTCTGCCAGCGCCAGTGCCACGGGGGCGGGATCGGGCTTGTCGCGCACGGCATCCCCCGCCCCCACAATGCTGCCGAAAAAGCGTTGCCAGCGGAGATGGGCGGCCTCCTTGCGCAGGAGGGTCCCGGTCTTGTTGCTCACCACGCCGAGGTAGAATCCGTCCGCGGCGAGCTCCGCGAGCATCGCCTCCGCACCGGGCAAGGGTGCCAAATGGGCAAGATGCCGCGCCGTGATGCTCTCGTAGAAGATCCGGCGCGCCTCTTGCCAACGCTCGCCGAAGAGACTCGGGAAGCTGTCGCGCAGCGAGGCGCGCGCGCGCAGACGCGTCTCTTCCGACGTCCACGGCTGCTGTCCCATGGCGAGGAGCGTGGCATTGAGGGCCTCCTCGATGCTCCGCCAATTGTCGACCAGCGTGCTGTCCCAGTCGAAGAGGAGTGCTTTCGGCCGCTTGGGCCTCGCCCGCCGCGCGCTTCCGCGAACGCCGCTCACCCGCTCGCCCCCGTGCCCTCCGCGTAGGCGAGATAGATTTTGCGCAGCTTGCGGGAGAACGAGCCCGCCTTGCCGTTGCCGATCACGCTGCCGTCGATCGCGGTCACCGGCAGCAGCTGGGACGTGGTGCTGGTGATGAAGGCCTCGCGCGCCGCCTTGGCCTCCGGCACGCTGAAGGGCCGCTCCTCGAGCGCCAGGCCGTTCTCCTTGGCGAGCCTGATGGCCGATTGCCGGGTGATGCCGTTGAGGATGGCATGGCTCGCCGAGCGCGTGACGAGCTTGCCCTCGGCGGTGACGATCCAGGCGTTGGTCGAGCTGCCTTCCGTCACCAGGCCCAAGGAATCGACGAACCATGCCTCGTAGGCGCCCGCCT
>DATEQI010000053.1:0-7001 GCA_035272805.1 Alphaproteobacteria bacterium
GCAGCGCCCCCATGGTCGGTACCAGCGCCAGCGTCTCGCCGGCCACACGGTAGCCGCGCACATGCGCGCGCAATGCGGCGACGCTTCTCAGAATCGCGATCGTCTCGACGCCGCCCATCCTCACCTCGCAACGCCGGGGAGCGGCCTCTTTTAGACGAGCCGCCGGGCGGGCGGAAGCCTCCTTCGAAGGCCGCGAGACGGGAAGTGCCGCCGGCGGCCCCACCCTCGGCAATGGACGCCGGCCTCGGCACGGCGATAAAAGGGGGGCCAGGCTCGGAGGGAGCGTCGTTTGAGCATCGTTCGGCGTGTTGGCTGGCTTCGCCTCTCGCGACACGGGTTCGAGGCGGGCGCCTTCGCCCTCGGTCCGCTGATCGGCGCGGTGGTGGCACTCTCGGCCGGCCAGGAGACCTCCTGGGACTTCCGCAACCACCATTGGTACAACGCCTACAGCCTGCTCAGCTGGCGCTACGACCGGGACGTGGCCGTGGCACACCATGCGACCTACAACAACCCCCTCCTCGATGTTCCCTATTTCCTCGCCGGCAATGCGCTGCCTCCGACGGCGACACTTGTGCTCCTCGGAGCGGTCGAAGGGCTGAATTTCTCGCTGCTCTATTTGATCGCGAGGAGCCTGTTTGCGGGCTTCGATCCCCTGCCCTCGCGCCTTGCCGCCCTCGCCACCGCCGCGCTCGGATTTTTGGGCGGCATGTCGTTCCTCCTGATCGCGACGACCTATTACGACAACCTCGTCAGCCTTCTGGTGTTGGCCGCCCTCCTTGAGCTGCTCAAACTGCGAGAGAGTGAGCCGGGCGGCCGGCGAGCCCCTTTGGCGCACGGCGCGCGCGCGGGCCTTCTCATCGGCGCCGCGAGCGCCTTGAAGCTCACCGCCGCACCCTTTGCCATCGGCATCCTCGCCGCCGCCTTGGCGCTGCGCTCGGGTGCCCGCGGGAAGGTGCTGCTCCTCGCCTCGCTTGCCGCGGGGGCTGCAGCGAGCTTTCTCGTCATCGGCGGCCCCTGGATGCTGCATCTCTGGCATGCGACGGGCAATCCGCTCTTCCCTTACTTCAACAATCTTCTCGGCTCGCCGCTTCTTCCGCCCGGCACCTATCAGGACGCGAAATTCATCCCGCAAAGCGCCTGGCGGGTGGTCGCCTTCCCCTTTCTCTTCGTCGCCGATCCGCGCCAGACCTCGGATGCGCTCTTCCCCGATTACAAGGTGCTGATCGCCTATTGCGTCCTGCTTGCGAGCGCCCCACTCCTCTGCCTGCGGCACCGGGCCGAGCGGCCTTGGACGGACGGAGATGCGCTCCGCATTCTCGTCGCCTTCAGCGCCGCGAGCTACGTGCTGTGGCTCGCGGTCTTCGCGATCTACCGCTACATCGTGGTGCTCGAGATGCTGGCGCCCTTGATCGTCGTCGCCGCGATCGGCCGCTGGCCGCTCGGCGCGCGTTTGCGCTTGGCGATCTGCCTTGTGCTTGCGGGCGCGGCACTCGCAGGCACCACGCTCAGCTTCGGCGACCGCACGCCGCCCGGCAGCAAGCTCGTCGAGGTCGGCGTCCCGCCCATCCGCTCGCCCGCGCGCACCCTTGCCATCCTCACCGGGCTGCAACCCGTCGGCTTCCTCATCCCGAGCTTTCCGCCCGAAGTGAGTTTCGTCCGCATCGACGGATTTCTCACCTCGGCCGCGGCACCGTCGCTGCTGCGCTCGGAGGCACTCGCGCGCATCACTGCGCACCAGGGGGACCTCTTCGTCCTCTATGATGCGGGAGAGGCAGTACAAATGCGCGCGGCCCTCGCCGCCGCGAGCCTCGCGCCGCTCGAGGAGAGCTGCCGCACGGTCACCAATAATCTGATGGGCAGCGACGAGTGGTGTCGCGTCGAGCGTCGTTAGAGTCCCGATTCGGACCTTCATCTCACCCGGAGATAACCGTCATTGCGAGCGCAGCGAAGCAATCCAGGGCGCTGGGTGCGATACCCTTTCTGGATTGCTTCGGCGCCCTTCGGGCGCCTCGCAATGACAAGTGTTTTCCTGATGTCGTGAATTTCAGAACTAGGTCTAGAGCAAGCTCCGATTGTATTTGCGCGGTGCGTGCTTCGAGATACGATGCTTCGCACCGCGCAGGGCTCCGCCGCACCAGCCGCGCAACCTCGGCAACGGGAGAGGGGCGATGGAACAGAGAATACTGGGTACCACCGGGGCCAGGCTCTCGCTCCTCGGCTTCGGCTGCGGGGCCGTGGGCGGGCTCATGGTGCGGGGAGCGCCTGGCGATCAGGAGCGGGCCGTGGCACGGGCGTTGGAGCTCGGCATCAACTACTTCGACACGGCAGCGGCCTATGGCGATGGCGCATCGGAGGAGGCGCTTGGCCGCGTCCTCAGGAAGCTGCGTCCCGAGATTTTCCTCAGCACCAAGTTCACGGTCCTGCCCAGCGACCGCGGCCGTCTCGACGAGGCCATAACGGCATCCCTCGAGCGGAGCCTCCGGCGCCTCGGCCGCGAGCAGGTCGATCTCCTGCAACTCCACAACAGAATCGCGCGGGAGGGCGATGATCGGCCCCTCGACGCCTCGACCGTGATCGACGAGGTGGCGCCGGCACTCGAGAGCCTGCGACGGCAAGGCAAGATCCGCTTCTGCGGCATCACGGCGCTGGGCGACACGCCGTCGCTTCAGCGAGTCGTCGAGGCGCGCGCGTTCGACACCGCGCAGATTTGCTTGAACCTGCTCAACCCGAGCGCGGTCGCGGCACTGCCGCCGGGCTTCCCCGCCCAGGACTTCGAGGGGCTCGCGAAGCGGGCCCGCTCGAGCGGAATGGGCACGATCGGCATTCGCGTTCTCGCGGGAGGCGCGCTCTCCGGCAGCGAGACGCGGCATCCCGTCGGTGCGGCCTCGGTAGCGCCGATCGCCTCCGGGCTCGACTACCGGACCGACGTCGCGCGCGCGCGGCTCTTCGAAGCGCTTGTGCAGTCGGGGCACGCCGGCAGCCTCATCGAGGCAGCCCTCCGTTTCGTCATCTCGAATGACGCGATGACGACCGTGCTGGTGGGCACCTCGACCATCGCTCAACTCGAGACCGCCGCGGCCTCCATCGACAAGGGACCGCTCCCGAGTGCTGCACTTGATCAGCTGGCGGCACTTTGGCGCACGCTTGCCGGTCAGAGGAGCCACCGTGTTTAGCCGGATCCTCGAGCGGCATGATCTGGGGTGGAGTCCAATCACGTTGAATCGGCCATTCGCATCGTCATTCCCGCGAAGCTTGTCCCCGCGAAGGCGCTAGTTGATGCACACATCTTTGCGAAGGCGCCGATGACGTTAAGCCCCTCTCCCGCAAGCGGGAGAGGGAGGGGCCCGCGGCCGTAAGGCCGTGGGAGGGTGAGGGACGGCGGCGAAATCCGGCATTCCCTCACCCTTCCCATCCCTTCGGGATGGGCCCCTTCCCTCTCCCGCTTGCGGGAGAGGGATTTCTTGCCCTCTCCCGTCGGCGCGGGAGAGGGACTTATCGCGACTGGCGACGGCGCGAAGATTGTGTGCATCAACTAGCGCGAAGGCGGGGAGCGGGAATTCAGGCAGCTTCTGGACCCCCGCTTGCGCGGGGTGACGACCAGGGCGTTTCAACTTGATTGGATCATGATCTAGGGCAGGGCAGGCGGGTCGGGTGGCGACGTTAACCGTCAGATTGACACTCGTCTTGGGGGGCACCGCTGCCTATTTCGGCTTGGCCGTGCTCGGCTGGGGTGGGCTCTGGCCTTTCGTTCGGGGGTCGGCGTGCTGCTCACCGCACTCATTATACCGCCGCTCCTCGCGCGCATCCGCGCGGAAGAGGGGCTGCTGCGCACGCAGTTTGGCGACGAGTACGATATTTACCGCGCCCGCACGTCGCGACTGATTCCCGGGCTTTATTAGAGCGAGCCGGACGCCGACCGAGGCGCATTATTATATGCAGGGCGCGCACTGCTCCCCGCTCATCGGCCCGAGCGGCCTTCGTGATGCAGCGGCAGCCATGCAAAGATCGTCGGCCGCCATGCATTGCCCGCACCTGCCGTCACGTGAAAGTGTTTTCGAGCGTGGTGAATCTGCGATAAAGTCGAGTGATCCAGCACGAGGGGGGGGCGGAGGCTTCTGAACGGCGCCGAGCCGACGTGGCGCTCGCGCCCGCCGGCACGCGCAGCACACGAGGCGCATGATGCCCTATACGATCCAAGTAAATGGCGCAAAACGGACCGTCGACGTCGACGGCGACATGCCGCTGCTTTGGGTACTGCGCGATGTACTCGAGCTGAAGGGCAGCAAGTTCGGCTGCGGCACCGACGCGTGCGGCGCCTGCACGGTCCATCTCGACGGCAAGCCCGTACGCTCTTGCACGATGCCTATCTCGAGAGTGGGGGCCGCGGCCGTCACTACCATCGAAGGGATCGGCGCGACGCCGCTCGGCGCCAAAGTCCAGGCGGCGTGGCTCGATGTCGACGTGGTGCAATGCGGCTATTGCCAAGCCGGGCAGATCATGTCGGCAGCCGCCCTTTTGACGAAGACCCCCCATCCGACCGATCGGGATATAGACGAAGCGATGGCGGGAAACATTTGCCGTTGCTGCACCTACCCGCGCATCCGCGCCGCGATCAAGAAAGCGGCCGGGCTGCGCACTGCCGAGGCGGGGACGCCATGACCATTTCCCTTCAATCGATGCCCGCCAGCACTTCGGCCGATGGCTCCCGCGGCACCGTCTCGCGCCGCATGATTCTCAAGGCGAGTGTTGCCGCGGGCGGCGGCCTGCTGTTGTATGCGTTGCTGCCGGCGCTCGCGCGCGCCGCGACGGGCGGCCTCCCGGAGCCGGCCGGCGCCACGCTCAATGCCTTCATCCGTATCGCACCTGACGGCATCATAACGATCATGTCGAAAAACCCGGAGATCGGCCAGGGTATCAAGACGATGCTGCCCATGGTGATCGCGGAAGAGCTCGATGCCGACTGGAAGAACGTGCGGATCGAGCAGGCGGATCTCGACGCGGCCAAATATGGCAGGCAATTCGCCGGCGGCAGCATGGCGACGCCGCTCAATTGGGATCCGCTGCGCCGGGTGGGTGCCGCGGGGCGCGCCATGCTGGTCGCCGCGGCGGCGGAGGTCTGGGGTGTTAAACCCGCGGAATGCAGCACCGACTCCGGCGTGGTGCAGCATCGGCCGAGCGGGCGGCAGCTCGGCTACGGTCAGCTGGCCGGGAAGGCAGCGTCGCTGCCGGTACCCGATCTCGCGACCCTTCGACTCAAGAATCCGAAGGAGTTCAAGATCGTCGGCCGGCCGACCCCAGGTGTGGACAGCCCGCTGGTCGTGACGGGAAAGCCTCTATTCGGCATCGATGTCGCCGTTCCGGGCATGCTCTACGCGGTGTTCCAGAAATGCCCGGTCTTTGGCGGCAAGGTGGCGAGTGCCAATACCGACGCCATCAAATCCTTGCCCGGCGTGCGCCATGCCTTTGTGGTGAAGGGCGGCGACGATCTTCAGGGCTTGCTCGACGGCGTCGCCATCGTGGCGGAGAGCTGGTGGGCGGCGAGCAAGGCCAGAGAGAAGCTCCAGATTTCCTGGGACGAGGGTGCTGCCGCGACTGAGAGCAGCGCCGGCTTCGCGCGCGATGCGGCGAAGCTCGGCAAGGGCTCCCCGGCCCGCTCGTTGCGCCGCGACGGCGACGTGAGCGCGGCCTTCTCGCGCGCCGCGCGCGTGATCGAGGCCGCCTATTCTTATCCGTTCATCCCCCATATGACGCTCGAGCCGCAGAACTGCACCGCGCACGTCCGCGACGGCAAGGTGGAAATTTGGGCGCCGACCCAGAACCCCGGCCCCGGTGCCGAGCTGGTGGCGTCGACCTTGGGCGTGGCGCGAAGCGACGTCACGGTCCACATGACGCGGGCGGGTGGGGGCTTCGGCCGGCGCCTGCGCAGCGATTTCATGGCCGAGGCCGCATGGATCGCGAAGGTCACGGGCGCGCCGGTGAAGCTGCTGTGGAACCGGCAAGACGACATGCAGCACGATTTCTACCGTCCCGCGGGGTTCCATTTCTTGAAGGGCGGTCTCGACGGCAGCGGCAAGCTGATCTCGCTCAGCGACCATTTCGTGACCTTCGGGCACGGCGATACGGTCGCGGACTCGGCGGCGATGGCGCCGAGCGAATTTCCGGCACAGCTCGTCGACAATCTCGACTATGGCATGTCGTTGCTGCCCTTGGGCGTGCCGACGGGGCCGCTGCGCGCGCCGCGCTCGAACGCGCTCGCCTTCGTCTTCCAATCCTTCCTCGACGAGCTCGCCCATGAGGCCGGCAAGGATCCGCTCGAGTTCCATCTGGGTTTGCTGGGCGGGCGGCGGGTACTGCCGAGCTCGACCGGGGCGCGGGACCCCCAACGCGACTTCGATACCGGGCGGATGCGCGGCGTGCTCGAGCTGGTGGCCGAGAAATCGGGCTGGGCGAAACGGCAGGCGCTCTCCAAGGGAACGGGGATGGGGATTGCCTCCTATTTCTCGCATCTCGGCTATTTCGCCGAGGTCGTCCAGGCGACGGTCGCACCTTCGGGTGCCGTGAAAGTGGACAAGGTCTGGATCGCCGCCGATGTCGGCAGCCACATCATCAATCCCTCGGGTGCCGAGAACCAGGTGCAGGGTGCGGCCCTCGACGGCATCGGTGCGGCACTCGGCCAGGCGATCACGATCGAGCGGGGGCGCGTGGTCGAAGCCAATTTCGACAAGGTCTCGCCCCTTCGCATCAATCAGGCAGCACCCGTCGAGGTCCATTTCCGGATCACCGACAACCCGCCGACCGGTCTCGGCGAGCCGGCACTGCCGCCGGCGATCCCGGCACTTTGCAACGCCATCTTCGCGGCCACGGGAAAGCGCATCCGCAAGCTGCCGATCGATCCCGCGGAGCTGAAATCGGCTTAGCTCTTCCGAGGCGACATTAAGTCGCCCGTGCTTCCAGGGCGGCTGCGCATCAGCGGTCGATTCCCCGTCCGGTGCCGGCTCTTG
>DATEQI010000054.1:0-2288 GCA_035272805.1 Alphaproteobacteria bacterium
TGAGTGCCGCCCTCACCTACTCGCTGATACCTCGGGACGCCGACCTCGTGCCGGACGAGGTCTTCGCCAGTCATGTGCGCGGCATGCTCTCAGGTACCAGCGGCATCGACGTCGTCTCCTCCGACGAGCACACGGTCAAGCCCTGGTTCGCCGGCAAGCTCGACTTCTCCCCGCCGGTCGTCGAGCTTGCGAGCGACGGCTTCGCGCTTGCGGGCGGACGGGTCGACTATGTCGCCGGCCGCACGGTCGCAGCCCTCGTCTACCAGCACAAGAAGCACGTGATCACGCTCTTTATCTGGCCCGCAGCCGGATCGGCTCGCGCCGTCGAGACGAGCGTGCGCCGCGGCGACAATCTCGCCCATTGGTCGGACGGCCGCATGAGCTATTGGGCGGTCACCGACCTCAACGCCGGGGAGCTCAAGGACTTCGCCGAGCGCTTTGCGGCGGCGGCGGCGGGTGCCTCGGGCGGCAAGCAGCCGTGACGCGTGCCGCCGAGCGGGGCAGCCAAGCGCGCGCCGAGGCCCGCCTCACGCCATATACTGTCCGCCGTTCACGCTGAGCGTCGAGCCCGTGATGAAGCCGGCCTCATCCGAGGCGAGGAAGACCGCGACGCGGGCGACCTCCTCGGGCTCGCCGAGCCGTCCCACCGGGATCAGCGGCAGGATCTTGCTCTTGAGCACGTCCTCCGGCACGGCGCGCACCATCTCCGTGCCGATATAGCCGGGTGCTATGGCGTTGACCGTGATTCCCTTGCTCGCGTTCTCCTGCGCCACCGACTTGGTAAAGCCGATGATGCCCGCCTTCGCCGCCGCGTAATTGGACTGGCCGAACTGGCCTTTCTGTCCGTTGATCGAGCTGATGTTGATGATGCGGCCGAAGTTGCGCGCGCGCATGCCCTCGATCACGTTGCGGCTCATGTTGAAGAGCGAGGTCAGGTTGGTCTCGATGACCTGATGCCACTGCTCGGGCGTCATGCGGTGGAGCGTGGTGTCGCGCGTGATGCCGGCGTTGTTGACGAGGATATCGATAGGACCGAGCGCGGCCTCGACCTTGGCGATGCCCGCCTTGCACGCCGCGAAGTCGGCGACGTCCCACTTGAAGACGTGAATCCCCGTCTCGGCGTGCAAGGCCTTCGCCGCCTCCTCGTTGCCGGCGTAGCTCGCCGCCACCTTGTAGCCGGCCGCCTTGAGCCCGCGGCTGATGGCCGCCCCGATGCCCCGCGTGCCCCCCGTAACCACCGCGACACGTGCCATGGTCCGTCCTCCCGGAAACTTTTTCTCGAACCTGCCATGAGATCACAAAACGCCGGCGCCGAACAGCAGCGGCGGGTCACTCTCGTGTAGCGCGGGCTCCAAGGGCAATGAGCTGGATCAAGGGCGCCCTAAAGAAAACCGGGCCGCCCCTTTGAGGGACGGCCCGGTGCCGTGATTCGGCTATGGCGCTGCCGCTCAGCCGCGCTCGACGCACATGGCGATCCCCATGCCGCCGCCGATGCAGAGCGTGGCGAGGCCGCGCTTCGCGTTGCGCTTCTGCATCTCGTAGAGAAGGGTGGTAAGCACGCGCGCGCCCGAGGCGCCGATCGGATGGCCGAGCGCTATGGCGCCGCCGTTCACGTTGACCTTGCCCGTGTCCCAGCCGAGGTCCTTGTTGACGGCGCAGGCCTGCGCGGCGAAGGCCTCGTTCGCCTCGACGAGATCGAGGTCCTCCTTCGACCAGCCGGCGCGCTTCAAGGCCAGGCGGGTCGCCGGGATGGGGCCGGAGCCCATGATCGCCGGATCGACGCCCGCGGTCGCCCAGGAGACGATGCGCGCGAGCGGCTTGATGCCGCGCTTCGCCGCCTCCTTGTCGGTCATCAGCACGAGGGCGGCGGCCCCGTCGTTGATGCCGCTCGCGGTACCGGCGGTGACCGTGCCGGCCTTGTCGAAGGCCGGGCGCAGCTTCTGCAGGAGCTCGAGCGTGGTGCCGTGCTTGGGGTGCTCGTCGGTATCGACCACCACGTCGCCCTTGCGCCCCTTGATGGTGACGGGGACGATCTCGTCCTTGAAGCGCCCGGCCTTCTGCGCCGCCTCCGTCTTGTTCTGGGAGGCGACGGCAAAGCGGTCCTGCTCCTCGCGGGTGATCTGCCACTTCTGCGCCACGTTCTCGGCCGTGTTGCCCATGTGATAGCCGTTGAAGGCCTCCCACAGACCGTCCTTGATCATGGTGTCGATCATCTCGAGGCTGCCCATCTTCACGCCGCCGCGCAGATGCTGGCAGTGCGGCGCCATGCTCATCGACTCTTGGCCGCC
>DATEQI010000055.1:0-35927 GCA_035272805.1 Alphaproteobacteria bacterium
GATGGATTGCGGGCATCTCTTGCGCAGGGCGTGACGCCGGTTATCGGCCCGGCAAATCTCCGCGCAACCCTTGAAAAACGTCGCGCCACTCATCCGAGGGGGGAGGGGAATTCGACCTGGCTTCGGCTTCCGGCCCTCACTTCGAACACTGTGAGACCTGCACCTCGCAAGCCTTGCCGCCGCCATTCACGCACTTGCTCTGGGCGTCCGCGCGCGCCTGCCCATCGCTATCGCCAAGGCCCCAAAAGGCGGTCGTGCCTTCGCCCGAAGCCACCGCTCCGCATTTTTGCTTGAACCACACCATCACTTCGCAGTCGTCGCCGTGCTCCGCGCAGTTCTGCATGGCGACGCTTGCCGCTTTCGCCTCGCTGCCCCAACTATGGGAGGAGCCCCAGGCCCCGCTCGTGCGGCCATAGGCGATAGCGCCATAGCTGGCGGCAGGGGCGGACGGCTCCGTGCAACCGGGCGAGACGGGCCCGTACTCGATGCAATAACCCTGTTTGGGATCAATCCTCTTGCACTCATTTGCGCAATAAGCCTGAACCCGCGCCGGCGCGCCCGCTGCCAGCGCGAGCAAGACGCCAAGCGCGGCCGCCGCAATTCCTCTCGCCCGTCTCATGGCTCGCTCCTGTGCGTTCGGCCAGGACTATCCTCTCGCAGGTCCATTACAACCGACATTCCCCAGATGCTCTCTAGTTCGGACGGAAATCTATCCCGGTTCGACGCTTCCGGCAAACGCCCGCCCGATGCCGACATGGGTCTGGATCATTGCGGCTGTCTGCTGCGGGTCAAACTGCGAAGAATGCGGCCTTCGCACCAGGCCCACTTGGCAGCGGACTCCGGAATTGAGGACTCGGTCTCGACGGCGTCGGTATAGAATAGCGATGCGGTGATCGTTCGGACCATGATGATTGAGAAGGCGGAGTGGTACCCTCGGCTGAAGCTCGCGGCCATTTTACGAGTGAATGGGGATCGTCATGACCCTTCCGAAAACGCCACTTGGTTGGATCCTCCTGTGCGGATGGCTCGTTGTCGTTTTGGTTTTCGAGGTCGTGGCTTCCGAGAGGCCTTTGTTATACCATTTGTTTTGGCTGCCGATCATCGGGTTCGCTTATTTCCTGTTACTGGGAATGGCGATTAGGATTTTGACCGGGAAATGCGCTTGAGGGGAATTACATACGAGTGTGACCCAGATTTATTAGTCATCGGCAAACGGGTCTCGCGCTGGAATGCATCGGCTCAGCAGGACATGCGCCGCCGCTAACTCAGCGCAACGGTTCACTTGGCTGGCGACGATCTTGCAGTCGTTGCCGTATTTGCTGCAGGCGGCAAGCGCATCGCGGGCAGCCGCCGCTTCGCTGCTCTAGCGCAGCCCATGATGTGGGCGGCGTTCGTGCTGATCGGCGAGTCCCGCCCAGTGAGCAGAATTCGCTCGGCTTCGCTAGCAAGTCCCTTCTTGCAATGGCTGGCCATTCGCTGCCTCGCAAGCTTACAACCGGTCTCGACCTTATTGGGCGCTGGGTAGCGGACATTGTTCGATCCATCGTGACCTGCTCCCCTTCGCTCCCTCATCGATAGTGAGAGTCCTGGGTTTTCATACAGCCTCCGCCTGCGCGGTGGTAGCGGGAGATCGGCCGTGTGCAGCGGGTCGCGGTGCCGAGGGGGAGCTTGAGGCAGAACCCGTGGGACGCGGTCTTCTTGGTGCCGCTTGGAGCGGCTTCACCGCGAGGACCGATCGAGACCAGAGAGTTCGGCCAACAAACCGGCCGCCCGCCACGTAGCTTTCAATCGCCGCGATGCTGTCGGCGATACGTCCCAGAAAGGGAAGGTCGCTCTTCACAAAGGCTCTGCCTCGGCTTCGATGTAGGGGCGGAAGTGAGGGCTGAGGCTGCGTTCGATCACGACGTCGACTCGTCGCGCGAGTACGGCCTCCATCTCCTCGACCAGGGCCAAATAGTCGTCAAAGCCGCGATCCTCCGCCAGGTCGACCAATAGGTCGATGTCGCTATCGGCGCGTTCCTCGCCGCGTAGTGCCGAGCCGAAGAGGCGCAGGTTCGACGCGCCGTGCCTGGCGGCGATAGCTATAAGTGCATCGCGGCGGCGATGCAGATCATCGCGTAGCGCCATGACGGTCGTCTCCGTTTCTCGATCAGCTGCGGCATTCTAATCAATTGGCGATGAAAGGTTAAGGACCGGCCGACCTATGCGCGCCGGCAAGTGCGTGACCTCGCAGAGGAGCGTCCCCATGGGAACTTGCGGCAAAACCCATGGGAGGACCGTATCTCCTGGCGGAAGATCGGTCGCGCAGCGAGTCCCTCACCCCTTCCCGCGCGCGGCGAGAAAGCGGTCGACGAGGTCGGCAAGCCTCGGCGTGCCCGCGTCGGCATAGCCGTATCGCGCGCGCACGACGGGCTTCTCGAGGGCGAGGATCGCCGTGAGGTCGACCGGGGTTGCGGCCACGACGACATCGGCCTCCGAGCGGTTGATCGTCTCCTCGAGGGCCGCGCGCTCCGCGGCATCATAGCCGAGTGCGGGCAGCACGAGGCCGATGTGGGGGTAGCGCTCGAAGACCGCGCGGATTTCGGGAGTAGCGCTCGCGCGCGGATCGACGAGGTGGACGCGCTCGAGCCGCTCCACGGCGACGTATCCGGCACCATAGGGCAAGCCGCCATGGGTGATGCTCGGTCCGTCCTCGACCACGAGGACGCGCCGGCCTTGAACCGCGTCCGGATCGTCGAGCGTCACCGGCGAGCTGCCGCGCACGACGGTCGCGCGCGGATTGATGGCCTTGGCACCCAGGATGAGCTGCTCCACGTTCGCCGCCGGCGCCGAGTTCACCTTGGCGACGACGACGATGTCGGCCATCCTCAGCGCCGCCTCGCCCGGATGATGGGTCGCGAGCTGGCCCGGGCGAAGCGCGTCGACGAGCACGATGAAGAGGTCGGGGCGGACGAAGGGAAAATCGTTGTTGCCGCCGTCCCAAAGCACGACATCCGCACCCTCCTCGGCGCGCACGAGGATCTCGCCATAGTCGACGCCGGCGTAGACGACGTTTCCCGCCGCGATGTGCGGCTCGTACTCCTCGCGCTCCTCGATCGTGCAATCGGCGGCGTCGAGATCGGCGCGCGAGGCGAAGCGCTGCACCCGCTCGCGCGCGAGATCGCCGTAGGGCATGGGATGGCGCAGCACGGCCGCGCGCAAGCCCCGGCTGCGCAGATGCTGCGAGAGATAGCGGCTCACCTGCGACTTGCCGCACCCCGTGCGCACGGCGCCGACAGCGATCACCGGGAGGTGCGCCTTCAGCATCGTGGCGTCCGGGCCCGCAAGCAGGAAGCCCGCACCCAAGGCGAGTGCGCGCGAGGCAAGGTGCATGACCGCCTCGTTCGTCACGTCGCTATAGGCGAACATGACCTCGGTCACCTTCTCGCGGCGCGCGACGGCCTCGAGCTCGCTCTCCTCCACGATGGGAATGCCTTGCGGGTAGAAGGCACCCGCGAGCTCGGGCGGGTAGCGCCGTCCGCTGATGCGCGGAATCTGGGCCGCCGTGAAGGCGACGACCTCGACGCTCGCGTCGTTGCGATAGAGCATGTTGAAGTTGTGGAAGTCGCGCCCGGCCGCGCCGAGAATGACGAGCCGGGATTTCGTCGGGCGAGCGGCGGGCACGGGTCGCGTTCCCTCATGATGGGCCGGGCGGCGGCATCGTCCCTCTCCCCAAGGTCGCCTCCGGGCCGCATGGTCTGCCAGTAGAGCGCCTGGCCGGCCCGCGGCCTTGACCCAGATCAACGACGCTGGGTCGAGGCCCTCCTACCCTCGCCGCAAATGGCACATGCCCGCCGGGCTGCGCCTTGCCGAGGGACGCCATGACGACGACAAGCAGCGGTGCTGCGGCACGGGCCACGGCCGGCTGAGCGTTTGGGATTAGCCATGCCTCAGAAGCAAAGCGACATGACCCCGGTCCTCGATCTGACCCGCGAGAAGGGTGCCGGTCCCTTCCGCACGCGGCGTCCGATCTACGCGGACCTGATGCCGCCCTGCAACAACGCCTGCCCCGCGGGCGAGAACATCCAGGCCTGGTTGGCCTTGGCCCAGGCCGGCAAGTTCCGCGCGGCGTGGGAAACGCTCGTGCGCGACAACCCCCTGCCGGCGGTGCACGGCCGCGTTTGCTACCATCCGTGCGAGCGCGCGTGCAACCGCGATGCGCTCGATGCCGCGGTGAGCATTCATGCGGTCGAGCGCTATCTCGGCGATCTCGCCGCGGCAGAGGGCTGGAGATTGCCCATCGAGGCGCCGGCGAGCGGCAAGCGCGTGCTTGTCGTCGGCGCCGGGCCGAGCGGGCTTTCGGCCGCCTACCATCTGGCCCGCCTCGGCCATGCGGTCGAGATTCACGAGGCGGGGCCGGTTGCCGGCGGCATGATGCACTTCGGCATCCCCGCCTACCGCCTGCCGCGCGCGGACCTCATGAAGGAAATTCGCCAGATCGAGGCGATGGGTGTGGTGATCGTGCTCGATCACAAGGTCGAGGACGTGCTCGCGGAGCGCCAGGCCGGGCGCTTCGATGCGGTCTTCATCGCGATCGGCGCCCACGTGAGCCGCCACGTGGAGATCCCGGCGCGGGATGCCGTCAAGGTGCTCGATGCGGTGGCGCTGCTGCGCGGTGCCAGCGCCGGCGAGGCGCCGCGGCTTGGCCGCCGCGTCGTCATCTACGGCGGCGGCAACACGGCGATGGATGCGGCGCGCACGGCCAAGCGCCTGGGCGCCGACGAGGCGCTCATCATTTACCGCCGCGACCGCGCCCATATGCCGGCGCGCGCCTTCGAGGCCGACGAGGCGCTCGAGGAGGGGGTCAAGATCAAGTGGCTGACGAGCATCAAGGAGATCGTCGGCCCCTCGCTCAGCGTCGAGCGCATGACGCTCGACGAGAAGGGAAGGCCGCAGCCAAGCGGCGAGATCGAGACGCTCGAGGCGGATGCCGTCGTGCTGGCGCTCGGCCAGGAGACCGAGAGCGCTTTCCTCGGGCGCGTGCCCGGCATCGAGTTCGAGCCGGACGGCACGGTGATCGTCGGCCCCGACATGATGACCGGACATGCCGGCATCTTCGCGGGCGGCGACATGGTGCCCGGCGAGCGCACGGTCACCGTCGCCGTGGGTCACGGCAAGCTCGCCGCGCGCAACATCGACGGCTGGCTCTCCGGCATGCGCTACGTAAAGCCCGCGAAGCCCGCCCTGGTCTCCTTCGAGATGCTCAACTTGCCCATGTTCAGCGACGCCGATCCCTCGGCGCAGAAGGCGCTCTCGGCCGCCGAGCGGTTGACAGGGTTCGAGGAGGTGATGGCGGGATTGAGCGAGGCCGAGGCGCGCTACGAGGCGCAGCGCTGCCTTTCCTGCGGCAACTGCTTCGAGTGCGACAACTGCTACGCGGCCTGCCCCGAGGACGCCATCATCAAGCTCGGGCCGGGCCGGCGCTACCGTTTCGAGTACGACAAATGCACGGGCTGCGCCGTCTGCTTCGAGCAATGCCCCTGCCACGCCATCGGGATCATTGCCGAGCCCGGATGAGGATGGAAGGCGTGCCCAGGCGAGGCGGGGCCAGCGAGCAAAGGATGCGCGGGATGAGGAGAGAGATCGCAACGATGGACGGCAATACGGCCGTCGCGCATGTCGCCTATCGGGTCAACGAGGTGTGCGCGATCTATCCCATCACCCCGTCCTCGACGATGGCGGAGCTCGCCGACGAGTGGTCGGCGCTGGGCCTCAAGAACATCTGGGGGAACATGCCCGTCGTGCAGGAGATGCAGAGCGAGGGCGGGGCCGCGGGCGCGGTGCACGGAGCGCTGCAGTCGGGAGCGCTGACCACCACCTTCACCTCCTCGCAGGGCCTCATGCTCATGCTGCCGAACATGTACAAGATCGCCGGCGAGCTGACCGCGACGGTGTTCCACGTCGCCGCCCGCTCGCTCGCCACCCAGGCGCTCTCGATCTTCGGCGATCATAGCGACGTCATGGCGGCGCGCTCGACCGGCTTCGCGCTGCTCTCCTCCGCTTCCGTGCAGGAGGCCCATGACAACGCGCTCATCGCCCAGGCGGCGACGCTCGAGACGCGCGTGCCCTTCCTGCACTTCTTCGACGGATTCCGCACCTCGCACGAGGTCAACACGCTCGCCCTCGTCGGCGACGAGGACATCCGCGCCATGATCGATCAGGATCTCGTGCGCGCGCACCGCGCGCGCGCGCTCGATCCCGAGCACCCCTTCGTGCGCGGCACGGCGCAGAACCCGGACACCTTCTTCCAGGCGCGCGAGGCGGTGAACCCCTATTACGCGCGCGTTCCGGCGGCCGTCCAGGCCGTCATGGACCGCTTCGCCCTGCTCACCGACCGGCAATACCATCTCTTCGAATACGCCGGTCCGCCGGATGCGGAGCGGGTCGTGGTGGCGATGGGCAGCGGTGCCGAGACGGTGCGCGAGACGGCCGCGGCGCTCGGCCTTGAAGGCGAGAAGGTGGGTGCCCTTCAGGTGCGGCTTTACCGGCCGTTCTCAGGCGAAGCCTTCGTCGCCGCCTTGCCGCAATCCTGCCGCGCGCTCGCCGTGATCGAGCAGACCAAGGAGCCGGGGGCGACGGGCGAGCCGCTCTACCTCGATGTCGTCGCCTCGCTCGTGGACGCCGTGGCGGCGGGCAGGCGCTCGACCATGCCGCGGGTCATCGGCGGCCGCTATGGCCTCTCCTCGAAGGACTTCAATCCGGCGATGGCCAAGGCCGTTTTCGACGAGCTCAAGAAGCCCAGAGGCAAGAACGGCTTTACCGTCGGCATCGATGACGATGTCGCGCATACCAGCCTCGACTACGACCGCGGCTTCGCGATCGAGCCGGACGACGTAGTGCGCGCGATGTTCTATGGACTCGGCGCAGACGGCACGGTCGGCGCCAACAAGAACACGGTCAAGATCATCGCCGAGGAGGCCGGCCGCCATGCCCAGGGCTACTTCGTCTATGATTCGCACAAGTCGGGAGCGCAGACGGTGTCGCACCTGCGCTTCGGGCCGCGTCCCATAAAGGCGCCCTACCTCATCCAGCAGGCGAACTTCGTGGCCTGTCACCAATTCAATTTCATCGCGCGTCTGGACGTGCTGCGGACGGCGGCGCCGCGTGCCACCTTCCTCCTCAACAGCCCCTATGGGCCGGAGGAGGTGTGGGGCCGGCTGCCCGGCTCCATGCAGCGGCAGATCATCGACAAGAAGCTGCGCTTCTTCGTCATCGATGCCTCCAAGGCGGCGCAGGAGGCCGGCCTCAGGGGGCGCACCAACACCATCCTGCAGACCTGCTTCTTCGCCCTCTCCGGCGTGCTGCCGAGGGAGGAGGCGATCGGGCGGATCAAGGAGGCGATCCGCAAGAGCTATGCCGAGAAGGGCGAGGAGGTGGTGCGGCGGAATTTCAGGGCGGTCGACGGCACGCTCGCACGTCTTTTCGAAGTGAAGGTGCCCGCCGAGGCGACGAGCCCATGGGAGCCGGCCCCGCTCGTGCCGGCGGAGGCGCCCGAGTTCGTCCGCCGCGTCACGGCCAAGATGCTCGAAGGCCGGGGCGACGAGATTCCCGTGAGCCTGATGCCGGTCGACGGCACTTTTCCCTCCGGCACCGCCGCGTTCGAGAAGCGCAACATCGCAGACGCCGTGCCGGTGTGGGAGGCCGATATCTGCATCCAGTGCGGCCACTGCAGTTTCGTCTGTCCGCACGCGGTCATCCGCGCCAAATACTTCGATGGAGGCAAGCTGGCCGAAGCACCTCAGAGCTTCAAGTCGGCGCCCATCAACGTGCGCGGCTTCCCGGACGTGCGCTTCTCGCTGCAGTTCTACGTCGAGGACTGCACCGGCTGCGCGCTCTGCGTCGAGGCTTGCCCCGCGCATAGCGCCGTCGAGCCCGAGCTCAAGGCCATCAACATGCGCGACAAGCTGGGCCTCGTCGAGCCCGAGCGGCGGAACGTGGCGTTCTTCGAGACGCTGCCCGTCAACGACCGCGCGCGGGTCGACTTCGCCAACGTGCGCGGCGTGCAGTTCCTCGAGCCGCTCTTCGAGTTCTCCGGCGCCTGCGCGGGCTGCGGCGAGACGCCCTATCTCAAGCTCCTGTCGCAACTCTTCGGCGACCGCATGCTGGTCGCCAATGCCACGGGCTGCTCCTCGATCTACGGCGGCAATCTGCCGGTCACTCCCTGGTCGAAGAACCATGAGGGCCGCGGCCCGGCCTGGTCGAATTCGCTCTTCGAGGACAATGCGGAGTTCGGGCTCGGCTTCCGCCTCGCGGCCGACAAGCAGGTGGAGCTCGCCCGCATGCTCGCCAAGAGCTTGAAGGACAAGCTCGGAGCCGAGTTGGTCGGGGACATCCTTACGGCGCCGCAGCTGCGCGAGTCGGAGATCCGCGCGCAGCGCGGGCGCGTTGCGGAGCTGATCCGGCGCCTCAAGGCGCTTCCCGAGGACGCGGTCGCGAAGGACCTGCTCTCGGTGGTCGGCTGTCTCGTCCGGCGCAGCCTCTGGATCGTCGGCGGCGACGGCTGGGCCTACGACATCGGCTACGGCGGGCTCGACCACGTGCTGGCGACCGCGCGCGACGTGAATGTGCTGGTGCTCGATACCGAGGTCTACTCCAATACGGGCGGTCAGGCCTCCAAGGCCACCCCGCTCGGCGCCATCGCCAAGTTCGCGGCCGCGGGCAAGCGGGTCGCGCGCAAGGATCTGGCGCTGCAGACGATCGCCTACGGCAACGTCTATGTTGCGCAGGTCGCGATGGGCGCCAATCTGCAGCAGACGCTGCAGGCCTTCCGCGAGGCGGAGGCCTATTCAGGCCCGTCGCTCATCCTCGCCTACAGCCACTGCATCGCGCACGGCATCGACATGCAGTCCGGCTTGCGCCAGCAGGATCTCGCGGTGGCATGCGGCTATTGGCCGCTCTTCCGCTACAATCCGGCGATGCGCGCCATCGGCGAGAACCCGTTCCGGCTCGATTCGCCGCGCCCGACGATCAAATTCCGCGACTATGCCTACAACGAGATCCGCTACAGGGCGCTTTCGCTTATCCGGCCGCAGGAGGCAGACGGGCTGCTCGCCATGGCTCAGGCGGTCGTCGACGAGAAGTACCGCACCTACGAGGAGATGGCGGGCTGGTCGCCGAAGCGCTTCCATCCCGCACCGAGCTCGGGCGAGGCTCGCCCCTCGGTCGGCAGCTGACTGAGAAGGGGCAGACCATGGACCTCGCCACGCGATATCTCGGCCTCGAGCTGAAGAATCCGCTGGTCGCGTCGGCTTCGCCCTTGACGCTCGATCTCGACAATATCCGGCGCCTCGAGGACTGCGGTGCCGCCGCCGTTGTCCTGCCCTCGATCTTCGAGGAGCAGATCGAGGCCGAGGCCGCGGAGATGGACCGGCTCATCACGAGCCCGGGCGAAAGCTTCGCGGAAGCCCTTTCCTACTTCCCGACCGCGATCGGCTATCGCACCGGGCCGCACCACTATCTCGAGATCATCCGGCGCGCGCGCGAGGCGGTCGCGATCCCGGTGATCGCCAGCCTCAACGGCATCAGCCGTTCCGGCTGGCGCGAATACGCGCGCCTCGTCGAGCAGGCGGGCGCCCGCGCCATCGAGCTCAACGCCTATTTCATCCCCTCCGAGCTGTCGGTGAGCGGCCGCGAGGTCGAGGAGGCCTATCTCGACGTGCTGAAGGCCGTGAAAGAGGCCGTCTCGCTCCCCGTGGCGATGAAGCTGAGCCCTTATTTCAGCGCGCCGGGGCATGTCGTCTTAGCGCTCGCCCACGCGGGTGCGGACGGATTTGTCCTTTTCAACCGCTTCTACCAGCCTGACATCGATCTCGTCGAGCTGCGCCTCAAGCGCGACCTCCATCTGAGCCACCCCATGGAGATCCGCTTGCCGATGCTGTGGATCGGAGCCCTCGCCGGGAAGGTCTCCGCCTCGCTCGCCGCGAGCAGCGGAGTCCACAGCGCCGAGGAGGTCATCAAATATCTCCTGATCGGCGCCGACGTGGTCATGACGACGTCGTCCCTGCTGCGCTATGGCATCGGCCACATGGCAAAGCTCCTCGCCGGGCTCGAGAATTGGCTCGATGCGCGGGAGATCGAATCGCTCGACGGCGTCCGCGGCAAGATGCGGCGGGGTGCCATCGCCGACCCTGCGGCCTTCGATCGCGCGAACTACATCAATATCCTGCAGGGCTACACGGCGAATTCCGGCGCGTTGCGCTGAGACGCCTTGCCGCAGCCGACCGGTGCTGTGGCGCGCATTCGGTGATAGACCTACGCTCCGTGCGCTCCGAGGAGCGCCTTGGGGCGCGCATGCAAAGAGCGGCGAGGAGAGCCGTGGAAGGATTCGGCGAGGTTGGCGGCATCCGGCTGCGTTACAGGATCGAGGGCGAAGGCCCGTGGCTCGTGCTGATCCATGGCGTCGGCAACCGCCTCGAGGCGTGGGACGGCGTCGTCGCGGCACTCGGCGGGCGCTTCCGCACCTTGCGCTGCGACTTGCGGGGCCATGGCGCCTCCGACAAGCCGCCGGGACCTTATGCGCTCGATGACTTCGTAAGCGACCTCAAGGGCCTGCTCGACGCGCACGGCATCGAGCGCTGCCATCTTGCCGGCTTTTCGCTCGGCGGGCTGGTGGCGCAAGCGATGGCCCTTGCGCACCCCGCTCAGCTCGGCCGGCTCGTGCTCTTGAGCACCGTGGCCGGGCGCAGCGCGGAGGAACGCGAGCGCGTGGCTCAGCGCCTTGCGATCGTCGCGCACGGCATTCCCGGCGCCCATTTCGAGAACTCGCTTGCGCGCTGGTTTACCGACGAGTTCCAACGCACGCATCCCGAGATCATCGCCGCGCAGGCCGCGCGCAACCGCGAGAACGATCCGCTCGCCTACGCCGCCGCCTATCGCGTGCTGGCTGAAAGCGACCTCGCCGACCGCCTTCATGAGATAAGCGCGCCGACGCTGATCGCGACCGGGGAGAACGATATCGGCTCCAACCCGCGCATGGCGCGGCTCATGCACGAGCGCATCGCGGGCTCGCGGCTCGTCATCCTGCCGCACTTGCGCCATGCGATCCTCATCGAGGCGCCCGGAACGGTGGCCGGCCTGATCGAGCCGTTCCTCGCCGCGCGCGGCTGAGCGCCCGCTGGCGGCGCCGGACACGGAGTTCTGAAGGGAGGAGTGCCGCAGCGGCGCGCCGGGTGGAGAGGAGGACGAGGCCTGCGCCAGGGCGGACGTGGAAAAGGCCGCCGGCATGCTCAAATAGCTATGCGATTACCCCTTGGCGACAAGGTTTTAAAGAAGACCAATGAGAAGGTCATCGAAGCCGCGTAGCCCCAGCCTGCGCACGAAGCTGGCGAGCTGGGTAGGCGTTAATCTTTCATTCTCGTCCGTGGGCAGAATGCAGATCACATTTTTCTGCTCGCCCCTGCCTCGGAGATAACGAGCCTGAATGGGACCCCTCGGTCCGACGATCTCGGCCTTGCATGTGCCTTCGTGGCAATTCTGACTTACAGCGGAATCGATAAACTCGCGCACTGTTGGCATTTGACCGAATGGAAATGGCATAACGCCCATGCCCCAAGAGGGTAGATTTTACGATTCGTTGCATGGCAAAATTCATATGTCATGAGCGCGAGTTATGTGCTGGCGCCCGTGAGCAGGCAAGCTGGCCTAGGCGTATCGCAGCCCAGGTTACAGCTTGGATTGTGCTAACCGTAGAGCGGTCTGTCGCATCGCGCGCTCCTTTCATTGGGGGTTGCGCAAAGGTGGAGGCGGAGGGTTTCGGACCCACTAGGGCCGCGGCTCGGAACCAGGTCTAGCACTAGGCCGCCCCCACAAGCTTTAGCGAGGCCTCGGCTGGTTGATCGCCAGTTGAGCCCTCGGACTTTTCGGGTATCTTTTCCGCTTCCGTATTCGGCTGGACATTCCGCTCGACAAACGCAGATGCCATTCTGTAGCGGCTGTCGCCTATATGCTCGAGTACGCCATTCCTTTTCAGGTTCCAAACGTTAGATCGGATGCTTTCACGCTTGAGCTTGAGGCCATTCCTGACGGCGAAGCGATTCATTTCTTCGATTGTAAGGCCCGCTTCGCCAGCCTCCTTGATGTAATCTAGGATTCCCTTGAAGCGAGAACCGCGCCGCGAACCACGCCTCTTTCCAGAAGAAGTCACGGTGGATACCGCCCCACAGTCGGCATACACCTTTAAGGCGTGCTTCAGGGTGTCCGCTCGCACTTCTAGTCGTTGGAGCTGCTCGAGGAGTTCCCCCATTTGCTCCTCGATCTGCTCTATCTCTGTTCGCAATGTCTGCTCGTAATTTTGTGGCTGGCGCATGGCTGCCATTCCCTTACAAAAATCGTCCGCTCTTTCTTTTTTATAGGGACTCGGGGCTACCCGTCAACAATCGCATCGTTCATGAACGCTAATTTTATATTGACTACATTTTGTTACTAAAACAGCGAGTCGGCACAAAGCATGCTCCATATGGTAATTTATCGTTTTGTCAAGAGCCTTTTTTGTTGACAACTCTGTGGATTATTTTTATTTCAAGAATCCTGTTTGAAGGCATTGATTTTAAACTAATTTTCGTCTTTTCGCGCGATTCTATCGAATCAAAGATAGAGTCGCAACGAATTTAACAACGATTCTGGATATGATTGATTTTACGGACCAAAAATCAACGGCCACAAATTGGAGCTTCTTGCATCCTGAGCACATAGCACCTACCCTAATTTTCGGTGCCCATTAATTGAGCCGCAAACTTTAGACACGACTCACTACCGGGCTAATGCGGAGTACTGGCCCTTGAAATCAAAGGAACGTAAATCAGTGCCTACAAAAAGGGGCGCTATCGTGGTTAGCGTCGTCTTGTTCCAAGAGGGCGATTGGTGGTCCGCCCAATGCCTTGAGTACGATATCACGGCGCAAGCCAAAACTTTGCCCGATCTCCAGTACGAACTGCAACGAGTGTTGATCTCGCAGATGGCGGTAAGCATCGAAGTAGGAATTGCGCCTTTCGAGGATATCGGACCAGCTCCGCAGCGATTTTGGGAGATGTACGAAGGGGCAAAACTGCGGCTGGAGATTGATGAGACGCCCTTTCGGTTGCCGACTCCTGGTGCATTCGCACCCCTGGAGCCGCGGTTCCGAGTTGCTAAGCTTGATCCAGTCGAAGCTCGAGCCCACAACTAGAGCATGCTCAAATAGCCGAGGCGCGATCTCCGCGGCTCCGGCCCGGTCGCCGCTCAGTCGAAAGGCGGCCTCACGAGCGTGAAGCGGCCCGAGATCACCGCCTTTCCGTTGACCGTCGCCCGCCACCTATATTTGACGTTGTTGAAGTTCGCGAAGGTGCCGTCCTCGAAGTCGTCGGGAAACAGCACGAAGCCCCAGTCGTCGTTGCGCACATGGATGGTCTTGGTCCAGTCGTGCTTGCCGTCGCTGACGATGAAGCTCGCGTCGTACTGGCCGAGATCGCCGAACTTGTCGCGAATGCCGATGCGGTAGGAGGGGGAGACGCTCTCCTGCCACGAGACCGCCGGTGCGGCCTCGCTCCCGGCGACGACGAGAATTCCGAGTGCCGCGACCAGCATCGAAAAGAGCGCCCGCCTCACCATGAGTCCTCGCCGTCCGACGGCTTTCGCAAGCATGAAGGTCACGGCGCTCGCTCCTTCTGTTGGTGCCTCGGCGCGCCCGCCGTTGCGCGTTACTTTTTGACGCCGAGCCCGCGCATGAAGCGGTCGCGGATCTGCGCGGGGTCGCGCTCGGTCTGCCCGGCCGCCGGCTTGCCGTCGATGCGCGCCGCGATGAGCCAGGGCCCGTCCTCGACGAGGGCGCGCTCGACGAGTTGCTCGAAATCGGCCTCGTCGGCGGCCCAGCTGCTCTTGGCGATCCCGGCGCCGCGCGCGATGGCGGCGACGTCGGCGCCGAATGCGGTGGCGCTCGCCTGCGCGCCCGTGACCTGGTACATGGCGTTGTCCATGACGACGATGGCGAGGTTCCTCTGGCGCAGCATCGCGATGGTGGCGAGGCAGCCGAGCTGCATGAGGAGCGAGCCGTCGCCCTCGAGTGCGATGACGCGCCGCTTGGGCTGCGCGAGGGCCACGCCGAGCGCGATCGGGCTGGCGAGCCCCATGCTGCCGAGCATGTAGAAATTCTGCGGCCGGCGCTCCGCGGCCCACAGGTCGAAATTGGTGTTGCCGATGCCGCCGACGACGGCTTCCTCGTGCTTGAGCTTGGCGACGAGGCGCTTCGTCAAGTCGAAGCGGTTCATCACCTTGGTATTGCCGGCCTGTGTCGGCCTGAGCTCGCTTGCGCCCATGACGTGCCTCACGCGGTGAAGACTTTGCCGCCGGTCAGGAGCGGCGAGAGGATCAAGGCCGCCGGCGCCTGCGTGGCGAAGGCCTGCTTGATCGTGCGGTCGATGACGAACTCGACCTCATCGAGGCGCTGAAGCGTGTGGCTCTCGATGGCGAGGGCGTCCAGCACCGGGCGCATGACGCGGCACACCAGCGCCTGGCCGAGGTTGAACTCGCCGAGCGTGCCGCGCTCCGAGATGATCATCAGAAGCGGAATCTGGAACGGCAAGGCGAGGGAGGCGACGGCATTGGGCAAGGTGCCGAAGCCGCTCGTCTGCATCAGGACCACGCCGCGCATCCCGCCCATCCATGCGCCGGCGACGATGCCCACGGCTTCCTCCTCGCGCGTCGCCGGAATCGCCGTGAAGAAGGCGTCGTCGTGCACGCTTCTGATGAGGGGTGTCAACACGCGGTCGGGAACATAGGTCACGAGCCGCACCTGATTGCGCTTGAGCGTCTCGTGCACGATCGCGTGCCACGGGGGCCCCGCGCGCCCTTCCTCGCCGACTGTCGACATCGTTCGCTCCCGCGTGGCTGCCGTCGAGCCCCAGTATGACGGGTCGAGGCGGGGGAGCCAACCGCCGCGGAAGCGGGGTGAGGGCAACTCGACAGGGCGTGCGCTGAGCGCGGCGAGGCCGCCTAGTGTGCCGATTCGCAAGTTCGTCTCACCCGGAGATAACCGTCATTGCGAGCGTAGCGAACCCCGGCGTACGCCGGGGCAGTGCGCGTGGTGCGAACCCCGGCGTACGCCGGGGCTGGATTGCTTCGACGCCCTTCGGGCGCCTCGCAATGACGAGTGTTTTTCTGATGTGGTGAATGTGAGAACCAGGACACTAGCTTCCGGCGGCACCAGGAGGCTTGCGAGGTGCTTCGCCTTGTGCTGCTTTCGTGCGTTTGGGCTCGTCCGCGAACTGCGGCATGACCTCGCTGATGAACAATTCGAGCGAGCGTCGAGCGGTCTCCGGCGGCAGCCCGAAGGAGGCGCCGTAGCAGAACTGCTCGACGCCCGCAGCCTCGTATTCCCTGAGCTTGGCGACCACTTCCGCGGGTGTGCCGAACACCATGCTGTCGCGGATCGCGGCCGGTTGATAGTCGCTGCGGTTGGCCAGCTGCTCGAAATCGGCCGGCTCGGGAAAGCCGTTCGCCACGCCGCCGATGTTGCGGAACAGAGTCTCGAAGTGGCGTCCGTATTTGATCGAGGCCTCGATCGCAAGACGCCCATCCTCGGGCCGCTCATAGACGCAGGTGCGGCGCAGCATGAGAAAGCGCGGCCGCGGCCGGCCGGGGTGCTTGGCAAGCGTCTCCGCGAAGCGCCGTCCGAGCACGCCCACCTCGGAATGCGGGCGCGAGAGGGGTGTGGCCATGATATTGGCGCCGCTCTCGATGGCCCACTCGAAGGTCCCGGGGTCGCGCGCCGCCACCCAGATCGGCGGGTGCGGCTGCTGCAGCGGCTTCGGCACGGACGTCGCCTTGGGAAAGGACCAGAGCTCGCCCTGGTGCTCATAGTCGCCCTGCCACAGCGCCTTGAGCGCCGGCAGCATCTCCTTCAAGTAGGCGCCCCCCTTCTGCTGCGCCATCCCTCCGGCCATGCGGTCGAATTCGTACTGGAAGGCGCCGCGCGCGATGCCGAACTCGAGCCGCCCGCCGCTCAGGAGATCGAAGAGTGCCGCCTCGCCGGCGAGCCTGATGGGGTGCCAATAGGGCGCCACCACGACGGCGGTGCCGAGCCGGATGCGTCGCGTATGCGCCGCCCAGTGGGAGAGGATCAGGAACGGGTTCGGTGCCACCGTGAGCTCGATCGTGTGATGCTCGGCCGCCCACGCGATCTCGAAGCCGCCTCTGTCCGCGAGCCTGACGAGGGCCAAGGCTTCCGCCGCGGCCTCGCGCATGTCCCGCCCCGGGTCGTAACGCTCCATGTTGACGGCGATCGAGAACTTCACCCGCCCTCTCCCCTATCGCATCGCCGGCTGCCGAGGCGCCGCGCGGCACGATGGCTGCACTCCCCTCAGTGCTGCTGAGCCTCGGCCATGGGGCGGTGACCCCAATCGCTGATGTTGTAGTAGGTCTTGATCTGCCAGGACGCCTCCTCGACCTTGCGTCCGCCCCAGCCGATCTCGAAGGCGAAGCCGGACGGCGTCACCCCGTAGAACGAGATCATGCGGTCGTTCGGGTGGCGGCCGAGGCCGTAGCGGATCGGCACGCCCGCGTCCTGGCAGCGGTCGTAGGCAACGCCTACGTCGTCCACCGCGTTCACCTCGAGCATGAAGTGGCCGAGCCGCTTGCGCATCGGCGCCTTGGTGAAGGCCAGCGAGTGGTGGCGCGGATTGGCGTGGAGAAACACCGCATGCATGGCAACGTCGCCGAGCTTGGCATCGATATAGTCGCTGAGTTTGAGGCCGAGGAGCTCGCGGTAGAAGGCGTCCGTCTTCTCGCTGTCGTCGACGAAGAGGAACACGTGGCCCATGCCCTCCTCGCCGGTCACGAAGCCGGAGCTTAGGGCCGGCGAGCGGAAGGTTTTCTCGGCGCGTTTCGGCCCCTGCGCCAGCTCGACGCGGATGCCGTTGGGATCCTTGAGCACCGCAAGGGCGTCGACGCCGCGGGCCTCGATCTCCGCGGGCGTGCCCGAGCGCACCTCGACGCCGGCCCGCTTGAGACGAAGAATGAGTGCCGCCAGCTCGCCCGCGTCGGCCGTCTCCCAACCGAGGTAGGCGACATCGTCCGACTTGCCCTCATGGAGGCGAATGCGCTGGGCGTAATCGTCGAGGCGGAGCGGCAGGGCCCCATCCGAGGCGCGCGGGCCCGCCTCCAGGCCGAGCACGCCGGTGGCGAAGCGGAGCCACGCATCGGGCTGGCTCACTTCGAGACCGAGATAAGCAAGACGCGCGACGGCAGCCATGGCGGCCCTCCTTCCAGTCCGCCTGTCCTTGCGGACAAATCCGCGGAGCGCGCGACAGCACCTCCGGCGCAACTCGCGAAGGGCGCGGGGGTGCCGTATTTCGGGCGCGCGCACCCGCGCGACTGTGCTACGATTATATTCCATTGCCGCGGCGGACGCGATATGGACTCGCCCGCAGAGGAGCACCGCATGCGCCCTCTCTTCTGTCTTGCCCTCCTTTCCTGCGGCCTGGCCGCCTGCAGCCCGACGATGATCGTGCTGCGCCAGCCCGCGACCGGTCAGCTCGCCGAATGCTCGACCGGCGTGCTCATCGCCAGCGTGATCGACAACGTCGAGGGCTGCGCCCAGGATTACGCGCAGCAGGGCTACCAGCAACAGACCCCCTGAGCGAGAACGCCGTGCCGGGTGCGGCGTTGTGGGCGCCTCACGACCGCGGCAGCCGCCGAACCCCCACCGGTCAATTCAACTCCTTACGCGGTGTGGTTTTTTTGCGTTCCTGAGTGGGCTTAGTCCGTGGTATACACGCCCTGTTGGACACGTAAGGGGCGATGGCTACCGAGTGGCTGCCGGCCGAGCGCGCGTCGGACCCTCGGCGAAAAGCAAGAACAGCGCGCTTGGGAGGCTGGCGATGTTCAATCAAGTCCTCGATCCGACGGGGAACATCCTTATCACGTGGTTGATTGCGCTCGTTCCCGTGGCGCTCCTGCTCCTCTTGCTTGCCGGGTTCCGCATGTCGGCCTGGCTGGCCGTGCTGATCGGCTCGCTCATCACCTTCGCGCTGGGTGTCGTGGTGTGGGGGATGCCGTTCGGGGACGGCGCTCGGGCCTACGTATATGGCTCGCTCACGGGCATCTGGGCGGTCGACTGGATCACGGTCTGGGGCGTGATGCTCTTCAACACGCTCGTCGTCACCGGCGTGTTCGACAAGTTCCGCCGCTGGCTCATCGCCCAAGGCACGGCCGACGTGCGCGTGCAGACGATGCTGTTCGCCTGGGCCTTCGGCGCGCTGCTCGAGGGCCTCGTCGGCTTCGGCTATCCCTGGGCCTTCGTAGCACCCATCCTCATCTCGCTCGGCATTCCCGACATCGACGCGATCCGCGTCGCCGCCATCGCCAACAACGCGCCGGTCTCCTACGGCGCCCTCGGGGCGCCCATCATCGCGCTTGCCGCCGTGACCGGCTTGCCGCTCTTGACCCTTTCAAGCTCGGTCGGCCATGTCGTGGCGGTCCTCGCGCTGCTGCCGCCCTGGGTGCTGCTCTACCTCGTGGCCGGCCGCAAGGGCATGTGGGAGGCTTGGCCGCTCGCGCTGGTGGGCTCGTTCGGCTATATCGCGGGCCAGCTGCCGGTCGCCGCCTACCTCGGGCCCTACGTGCCCGACGTGGCTGGCGGCATCACCTGCTTCGTGGCGCTTCTGATCCTGCTCAAGGTGTGGCATCCCGCGAACGTGCTCGGCTACGGCGGCAAGCCCGTCTCGGCGGCGGATCAGGCAAGGCTTGCCGGCGGCGAGCACGGGCTCGAGGCGGGCGAGATCTTCCAGGCCTGGCTGCCCTTCATCGTGCTGATCGTGATCGTGGTGGCATGGACCGGGCCGTGGTCGCCCATTCCGACCTACATCCCCTTCAAGCTCGGCGTGACCGCAGGGTCTTCCATCAACCCGGGCGCCAAGGTCGGGGCCATCTTCAACTGGGCGCCGGGCATCGGCGGCACCTCCATCATGGTGTCCTGGATCGTGGTGGCGGTGATCCTGCGGCTCTCCGGTGCGCAACTTCGCGACGTGGTCAAGCGCACCTACCATCAAATGTGGGGAGCCTGCCTGGTGGGCGTGTTCATCTTCGGCCTTGCCTTCGTGTTCAATTTCTCCGGCATGGCCGCCTCGCTGGCCAACGGCTTCTCGAAGATCGGCGTGTGGTTCATCGTCGTCGCACCCATCCTCGGCTGGATCGGCGTGGCGCTCTCGGGCAGCAACACCTCGACGAACGCCATGTTCGGCTTCTTCCAGATGACGGTCGGCAAGCTGCTCGGCTTCCCGGTGATCCTGCTGCCGACGCTCAACTCGGTGGGGGCCGAGATCGGCAAGCCGATCGCACCCCAGACGGCGAGCGTGGGCGTGTCCACGAGCCGCTTCGTGCGCAACGAGGGCGAGGTCATCCGCCACAATATGGGCTGGACCTTCTTCCTCCTCGGCTACTTGATCCTGATCGGCGTGGGGTTCTACCTCTTCTTCCCGCAGGTCATCTTGCTCGGGCATGGGGCGGGGTAAGGCAAGCGGCTCAACCATCTGGATTGCTTCGTCGGCTTCGCCTCCTCGCAATGACATCGTCGTCATTGCGAGCCGAAGGCGAAGCAATCCAGCTCGGCCCTAGCGCATCCCGCGCAGGCGCGAGCGGTAGAGCATGGGCCAGGGATCGGGCATTTCGCCGACCGGGACCTCGATGAGCGTGGTACCGCGCCGCTTGAGGGCGGCGTTGAGCTCCTTGCGCAAGCCCGCGGGGCTCGAGGTGCGCACGCCTGCGACCCCGTAGCTCTCCGCCATCTTGGCGAAGTGGGGGTTCTTGAGCTCGACGGCGATGAGGCGGTTGCCGTAATCCTCCTTCTGGATGCGCCGGACGTTGCCGAAGGCGCCGTCCGCGAACACGATCGCGACGACGTCGATGCCGTGGAGGGCGGCACTCGCGAGCTCCTGGGCATTGTAAAGGAAGCCGCCGTCGCCCGAGATCGACACCACCGGTGTTGCCGGTTTCGCCAGTTTGGCGCCGAGTGCCGTCGGGAAGCCGTAGCCGAGGGTCCCCTGGTAGCCGCTGTTGATCAAGGTGCGCGGCCGGTAGGTGGGATAGGCGAGGCGCGCGACGTAGCCGACCTGGGTGAGCTCGTCGACGAGGATGCCGTCCTCGGGGAGCTCGGCGCGGATCGCGGCCAAATATTCGACTTGCGGGCTGAGCCGCGCGCATTCGCGAGCGAGCCGCCCCTTGAGCCGGTCGAGCTCCTCCTTGCGCGAGGCGCGCTTGCGGTTCTGCCGCAGGAGCGCGTCGTGGAGGGCCGCGAGGGCCGCGTTCGCGTCCGCGACGATGCCGACCGCGGGCTTGGCAAATCGCCCGATCTCGACGGGGTCGATGTCGATGCGGACGATCTTGAGCGCCTCGTCGAGGCCCCACAGCATCTGCGGATGCTGCAAACGCGTGCCGACCGCGAGCACCACGTCGGTTTCGCGCCACAGCTCGTAGCCGGCAAGGACCGTGTGCGCGAGAGAATGGCGGTCGTCCACGATGCCGCGCCCCGCGCAATTGGCGATCACGGGGGCCTCAAGCATCTCGGCCACGGCAAGAAGGGCTGGGCCCGCCTCAATCGCACCTCCGCCCACGAAGATAAGCGGCCGCTCCGCCTGGCCCAGGAGCTCGGCCGCCTTCTCGATGAGCGCGGGATCGGGCGGCGCCGGCGCCTCCGCTTGGGCGGCGGCGGGCAGGCTCAGCTCCGTCTCGAGCGCCAGCACGTCGAGCGGCACCTCGATGCCGACCGGGCGCGGCCGGCCGGCGCCGAGCTCGCGGAAGGCCTCGTTCACGAGCCGGCCCAGATGGGTCGGATGCTCGATGCGCGCGGCCCATTTGGTGAGGCCCTTGAGGATCGCGAGCTGGTCGGGAATCTCGTGCAACATGCCGAAGCCGCGTCCGATCAAGTGCGAAGGGATTTGGCCGCTCACGCAGAGCACCGGCGTCCCCGTGGCATAGGCGGTCGATAGTGCTGCCGTGGTGTTGAGGAGCCCGGGACCCGGCACCACCGCGTAGGCGCCGACCCTGCCGCTCGCTCGCGCATAGCCGAACGCCATGTAGGCCGCCCCTTGCTCGTGCCGAGGATGGACGGTGCGGATGGCGTCGCCTGCGTCGTAAAGGGCGGCGAAGAGCGCGTCGTTCTGCACGCCCGGCAGGGCAAAGAGCGTGTCGATCCCGTGCCGGCGCAGCATCTCGACCAGGGCCGCCCCGCCCGTCATTCGCGTCATCGCTTGTTCCCTCTTCAAGGCCGCGCCGGATAAGGCGCGGGGTCTCCGAGCACCGCGCCCGGTCTCGGCTCGGCACACTAGCAGGAAGGGTGCATCTGTCGAGGGGCTGCCGCCACGACGGCCGCGGCCGCGGCCATTGACCGTGCGGGGAGGCTCCCGTATCCATGGGCTCCGAGTGCCATTCCGGAGGCGGGAGCCATGAGCGAAGAGGGTGTCCATCTGCCGCACGGCGAGCACCACGCCTCGGCCGAGGTGGGGCTCGGTCGCTGGGTCGCGATCTTCACCGCGATCGTTGCGACCTTTGGGGCGCTCATCGGCCATGAGGCCGAGGAGACGGCGAACAAGGCGATCCTTCTCAAGAACGAGGCCGTGCTCAGGAAGACCGACGCCGCCGACCAATGGTCCTATTACCAGGCGGTCAGCACCAAGTCGCATCTCATGGAACTGGCGATGTCGCTGGCAGCGGAGGACAAGCAGGCGTCTTTCGCCGACAAGATCGCCAGATACGAGAAGCAGAAGGAGGAGATCAAGGCCGAGGCCGACAAACTCGAGGATGCCTCGGCCAAGGCGAACGACTTGAGTGCCGCTCTCAGCATTCCCCGCGAGAAATACATGTACGGGCTGGCGCTCCTGCAGATTGCGATCAGCGTCGGCTCGGTTACCGTGCTCACGGGCCAGCGCTGGCTCTTTGGTATAGCGCTTGCCGGCGGTGCCGTTGGCCTGCTCACCGCCGGGCTTGCCTATTTCGCTCATTGACGGGGCGGTTCCTTGTCCGAGCTCGGCCACATCCTTTACGACTGGTTCGGCCTCAACCGGACGCTGTTCCGGCTCATCAACGGGATGCATGGGACGCTTTGGGACCATCTCATGCAGGCAACGAGTGCCGCCGCCGACAGCGCGAATTTCGCGTGGTACATGGCGGCGATCCTACTGCTCGCGCGCGCAACCCCCCGCCTCGTCTCGACGCAGAATGTGTTCGTCTTCGGCATCGGATTTCCGATCGTCAATCTCATCGTGAGCGCGCTCAAGGCGGCCACCGCCATGCCGCGGCCGGTGCTTTCGCTCGGCGAGCAGGCGGTGACGCTGCTCGGCCGGCAGGAGGGCAGCGGCGCCTTCCCTTCGGCCCACGTGGCCTTCGCGAGCCTGCTCGCCGCCGCGCTTTCCTCGGGAGCACCTTCGCTCCTGCGCTGGCTACTCTGCACCTTCGCCGTCCTCGTGGGGCTTGCGCGCGTCTCGCTTGGCGCCCATTTCCCCGTCGATGCGGTGGGTGGAGCGCTGGTCGGGACGGGCGTGGCGCTTGTGATTCGCGCCCTTCTCATGTATTGGGGGGGTGCGGGGCGTAGGTCCGGCTAGCCGAGGACGCGAAGAGCAACAACGAAGCTTCGTCCTGCGCCGGATTTTTCAATGAGCGCCGTATGTTATGGGCGGTCGAGCGATCGTGATCGGGAACCGCGGGTTGCCGATTTCGAGCTCGCTCCCCTCGCCATATAATTAGTGGAATTCGCGCGGATTAGAGGCATTCGGAAAGTCACGGATGAAGTTGCGACGCACCCTCGTGCTCGGCGTGGCGGCCCTCCTGGCCGCCGCCGGGGCCTATTACTATTTCGGCGCCTATCAGAGCGCTCGCTCGGCGAAGCAAGCGCAGGCGGCGACCGCCGGGGCCGCGCTCGCCCCGGTCGTCGTGGCCGCGGTCGCCCAGGCGAGCGTGCCGGTAGAGCTCAGCACCATCGGGAACGTCCAGCAGTATACGACCGTCTCGGTCAAGTCGCTCGTCGACGGCCAGATCTTCAAGGCCGGCTTCCAGGAGGGACAATACGTCCATCGCGGCGATCTTCTCTTCCAGATCGATCCGCGCCCCTTCCAGGCCGCGTTGCAACTGGCGCAGGCGAATCTCGAGCGCGACAAGGCACAGGCGGTGCGCGCCGACCTCGATCTCAAGCGCTATACCGATCTCTCGAAGAAGGAGTGGTCCTCGCAGCAGCAGTTCGAGCAGGCGCGCGCCACCGCCGACAGCGCGCACGCGAGCGTGCTCGCAGACCAGGCCGCGATCGATCAGGCCAAGCTCAATATCGAGTACAGCCAGATCCGCTCGCCCATCGACGGGCGCACCGGCAACATGCTGATCAATGTCGGCAATCTGGTGAAGGCCAACGATACGGTCGCCCTCGTCATGATCAATCAGACGCGGCCGATCTACGTTTCCTTCTCCATTCCCCAGCAGAACCTGCCCGATGTGAGACAGCGGATGGCGGCGGAAACGCTCCAAGTGGAGGTGACGATTCCCGGCGATCCGAAACCGGCCGAGCGCGGCGACATCACCTTCATCAACAATCAGGTCGATGTCACCACCGGGACCATTCAGCTCAAGGCCACCTTCCCCAACGCGGACGACCGTCTGGTGCCCGGGCAGTTCGTCAACGTGGTGATGATCTTGAGCACGATGCCGAACGCGCTGGTGGTGCCCTCGCAGGCGGTGCAGAGCGGCCAGAAGGGCACCTACGTCTATGTCGTCAAGCCCGACAAGACGGTCGAGCAGCGTGCCGTCGACGTAGGTCCCCAGCAGCAGAACACCTCGGTGATCACCAAGGGGCTGAGCGCGGGCGAGCTGGTGGTGACCGACGGGATACTTCGCCTCTTCCCCGGCGCCAAGGTCGAAGTGAGGAGTGCGGGCTGATGGGGCCGAGCCCGAGATGAACCTCCCCGAGCTCTGCATCCGCAAGCCCATCGCCACGACGCTGATCATGGCGGGTGCGGTTGTGTTCGGCATGGTCGCCTACCGCTCGCTCCCGGTCAACGAGCTGCCGACCGTCGATTTCCCCACGATTTCGGTGACAGCACTAGTGCCGGGAGCGAACCCGGAGACCATGGCCTCCTCGGTTGCCACTCCGCTCGAGGGCCAGTTCTCGACCATCGCCGGGCTCGACAACATGAGCTCGACGAGCTCGCTCGGCCAGACCAAGGTCACCTTGCAATTCTCGCTCGAGCGCAACATCGACGCCGCCGCGCAGGACGTGCAGGCGGCGATCACGGCTGCGGCCAAGCTGCTGCCGCAGAACATGCCGAGCCCGCCGACCTTCCGCAAGGTCAACCCGGCCGACTTCCCGGTCCTCTATTTGGCGCTCAGCTCGCCCACGCTGCCGCTTTCGGAGGTGGACAAATACGCCGAGACCATCCTCGCCCAGCGCCTTTCGATGGTGAGCGGGGTCGCCCAGGTCAACGTCTATGGCTCGCAGAAGTACGCGGTCCGCGTGCAGGTCGATCCCGACGCGCTCGCCAGCCGCAACCTCGGGATCGACGAGGTGCTCAAGGCGGTCCAGGCCAGCAACGTCAACGAGCCGATCGGCACCGTCAACGGGCCCAATCAGTCGATGACGATCCAGGCGAACGGACAGCTGATGAGCGCCGCCGCCTACATGGACCAGGTGGCGCTCTTTCGCAATGGCGCGCCGATCCGCTACAAGGACCTCGGCCGGGTCCTCGACAGCGTCGAGAACACCAAGGTCGCGGGCTGGTACAATGGCCACCGTGCCGTCGTGCTCGCCATCCAGCGCCAGCCCGGCACCAATACGATCGCGGTGGTGGATGCGATCATGGCGGTGCTGCCGTCCTTCCAGGCGCACCTCCCCGCCGCCGTCAGCCTCGACATCCTCTATGACCGCTCGCAGTCCATTCGCGCCTCCGTCGACGACGTGCAGTTCACGCTCCTGCTCGCGGCCTGCCTCGTGGTGATGGTGATCTTCATTTTCTTGCGCAATCTCTCGGCCACCATCATCCCGTCCTTGGCGCTGCCGATCTCGGTGATCGGCACCTTCGCCGTGATGTTTCTCATGGGCTACAGCCTCGACAATCTGTCGCTGCTGGCACTCACGCTCTCGGTCGGCTTCGTGGTCGACGACGCCATCGTCATGCTCGAGAACATCGTGCGCCACATCGAGCAGGGCGAGAAGCCGCTCGAGGCGGCCTTCAAGGGCTCGAAGGAGATCGGCTTCACCATCCTCTCGATGACGATCTCGCTCGCCGCCGTGTTCATCCCCGTGCTCTTCATGGGCGGCATCGTGGGCCGGCTCCTGCACGAGTTCGCCGTCACCATCTGTGCGGCGATCGGCGTTTCGGGCATCGTGTCGCTGACGCTGACCCCGATGTTGTGCAGCCGCTTCGTCCGCCACCACGATGCGGCCGAGCACAACCGGTTCTACCGCGTCACCGAGAGGGGATTCGCTGCATTGATCGCCGGCTATGGCAAGTCGCTCAAGTGGTGCCTCAACAACAAGGCGATCATGCTGGTGGTCTTCGCCGGCACCGTGGTGGCGAGCGGCTACCTCTTCGTCAAGATACCCAAGGACTTCCTCCCCAGCGTCGATACCGACCAAGTGGTCGCCTTCACCGAGGGCTCGCTCGACGCCTCCTTCGATGCCCAGGTGCGCAACCAGCAGAAGTTGGCGGCGATCGTCGGCGCCGACCCCAACACCCAGCGCTACATGTCCTTCGTGGGAGCTTCCGGGCCGCGGCCGACCGCCAACTCCGGCACGCTTTTCGTCAGGCTCAAGCCGCGCGCCGAGCGCGCGCTGAGTGCCGACCAGATCGCCCAGGAATTGCGCACCAAGCTTGGCGGCGTGCCGGGCATCAAGGTCTACGTTCAGGTCCCGCCGAGCATCAACATCGGCGGCCAGCTCACCAAGGCGCAGTACCAATATACGCTGCAGGACATCGATCTCCCCGAGCTCTACGAAAGCGCCAGCAAGTTCCTCGACGAGCTGCGCAAGCAGCCGGGCTTCATCGACGTCAACAGCGACATGCAGATCGCGAGCCCGCAGCTGGTGGTCAAAATCGATCGCGACAAGGCGGCGATGCTCGGCGTCACCGCCCAGCAGGTCGAGGACGCGCTGGGTGCGGCCTTCAGCTCGGAGCAGATCTCCACCATCTACACCTCGCTCGATCAGTATCAGGTGATCCTCGAGCTCTTGGACAAATACCAGGCCGATCCGGCCTCGCTCTCGCGCCTCTACATCCGCTCGGCGAACGGGCCGCTCGTCCCGCTCGACGCCGTGGCGACGATCGGCCGCGGCGTCGGCCCGCTTACGATCAACCATCTGGGCCAGCTGCCTTCGGTCACGGTCTCCTTCAATCTGGCGCCCGACATGTCCCTCGGCACGGCGGTGCAGCAGATTCAGCGCCTCGAGCGCCAGGTCGCCATGCCGGCGGGCGTGAGCACCAGCTTCCAGGGCACCGCCCAAGCGTTCCAGGCGTCGCTCCAGGGCCTCGGCATCCTGCTCCTCATGGCGATCGTCGTGGTCTATATCGTGCTCGGCGTGCTCTACGAGAGCTTCATCCACCCCTTCACGATTCTCTCGGGCCTGCCCTCTGCCGCGGTGGGTGCCCTCCTCACCCTCATGCTCTTCAACGTGACGCTCAGCCTCTATGCCTTCGTCGGCATCATCATGCTGGTCGGCATCGTCAAGAAGAATGCGATCATGATGATCGACTTCGCGCTCGAGCGGCAGCGCGGGGAAGGCATGAGCCCGTCCGAGGCGATCTACCAGGCGTGCCTCATCCGTTTCCGCCCGATCATGATGACGACGATGGCAGCACTCATGGGCACGCTGCCGATAGCGCTCGGCTTCGGCGCCGGCTCCGAGGCGCGCCGTCCGCTCGGCCTTTCGGTGGTCGGCGGGCTCATGCTCTCGCAGCTCCTCACCCTCTATCTGACGCCGGTGATCTACATCTACCTCGACCAGCTCCAGCATGTGCGGCTCTTCGCGCGCCGCCGCCCTGCGGCAGCGCCCGCCGCCCCCGGCGATTATGAAGCGCTCGGGATCGCCGAGGTGGGTGCGGATGCCGCCGAACAGTCGACGGGAGGGTCGCGCAAGGCCGCCGGCTGACCTCCCGGCTTGGCAACAAATGACGGCCGCGGGCTTAGCAATTGCCGGGGCCGGACCAAGCGGATCGGAATTTCCGGGGCGGTACTAAGAACCCCCTTTATCTCGCGCCCGCATTTCCCTATATGGGCGGGTACAAACGATTCGCGGCCCGGAATGGCGTTCATGCCATCCCGGGAGGGGGCCGCGTCGTTCAGCGAAGGCGGGCGGCCCGCAGAAGATATCGGAGTTAAGCAGCCATGGTTGCGCCGGCATGATCGAAGTTCAATCGCTCACCAAGCGCTTCGGGCCGATCGTGGCCGTCGACAACGTGAGCTTCACGGTGGGACGGGGGGAGGTGCTCGGTTTCCTCGGGCCGAATGGTGCTGGGAAGTCGACGACCATGAGGATGATCGCGGGGTTCTTAACACCCACCAGCGGGTCGGCCAAGGTGTGCGGCTTCGACGTCCTCGAGCAGCCGATCGAGGTCAAGTCGCGCATCGGCTATTTGCCCGAGGGGGCTCCGCTTTACGCCGACATGACGCCCAAGAGCTTTCTCCGCTTCGTCGCCGCGGCGCGCGGGTACCGCGGAGACGAGGCGAAGCGGCGCATCGACGCCGCCGCCGAGGAGACTCAGATCTTCACGGTGTTCGACCGGCCGATCGACACGCTGTCCAAGGGCTACAAGCGCCGCGTCGGGCTGGCCCAGGCCCTTCTTCACGATCCCGAGGTCCTCATCCTCGACGAGCCGACCGACGGCCTCGACCCCAACCAGAAGCACGAGGTGCGCTCGCTCATCCGCGAGATGGCGCCGCGCAAGACCACCGTCATCTCGACGCATCTGCTCGACGAGGTGAGTGCTGTATGCACCCGCGCGATCGTGATCGCGGGCGGCAGGCTGGTGATCGACTCGACTCCCGAGGCGCTCGAGGCGCGCTCGCGGCTCCACAACGCGATCTCGCTCAAGCTCAGCGGCCTTTCGCTCGCCGAGGCCCGGCGCGATCTCGCGACCGTCCCCGGCGTCGGTGCCGTCGATGCGCTCGAGACGGCGGAGGCGGGTATCGCTTTGCGGCTCTATGCCGAGGGCGGCCGGCCGATCATCACCGAGGTGAGCCGCTTCGTCCACGCGCGGGGCTGGGCGGTCGAGGAGATCCGCGTCGAGCAGGGCCAGCTCGACGAGGTGTTTCGCGAGATCACCACAGGACAAGGCTGAGGAACGCCGGCGCAGCCCGGCTTGACAAAGGGAGTATCGATGAGAGGGATGCGCAACGTCTATGTGGTGTTCCGCCGCGAGTTCGCCGCTTATTTCACCACTCCCTTGGCCTATGTCTTCCTCGTCGTGTTCCTCGCACTGGCGGGCGCCTTGAGCTTTTACATCGGCAACTTCTTCGAGCGCGAGCAGGCCGACCTCGAGCCGTTCTTCACCTTCCATCCCTGGCTCTATCTCTTCCTCATCCCGGCCATCTCGATGCGTCTTTGGGCGGAGGAGCGCAAGACCGGGACGGCCGAGCTCCTCTTGACCTTGCCGCTCTCGATCCCCGAGGCCGTGCTCGGGAAATTCTTCGCCGCCTGGGCCTTCACCGCGTTGGCACTCGCGCTGACCTTTCCCATCTGGATCTCCGTCAATGTGCTCGGCCGGCCCGACAACGGGGTGATCGTGGCGGGCTATCTCGGCAGCTTCGTCATGGCGGGAGCCTTCCTCGCGGTCGGCTCCTGCATGTCCGCGCTGACCAAGAATCAGGTGATCGCCTTCGTGCTCGCGTGCGCCGCCTGCTTCCTCTTCATCCTCTCCGGCACGCCGCTGGTGCTCGGCTTCGCGCAGAGCTGGCTGCCGCAGGTGCTGGTCGACGCCGTCGCCTCGTTCAGCTTCCTCACCCATTTCAACGCGATCAAGAAGGGCGTCATCGATCTCCGGGACGTGATCTTCCTCGCCTCCCTCATAACGCTCTTCCTCTATGCGAACGTGGTTCTGGTCGATCTCAAGAAATCGGCATGATCCAATGGGCTGCAAACCATGAAGACCGCTGACCGGCCCGACCGCACGACGCTTTCCCTTGTCGGCTTGGCGCTCGCGCTGGCACTCTTCTTCTCGCTCAACATCTTCGCCAACGCGGCCTTCAAGGGTATCAGCCTCGATCTCACCGAGGGAGGCCTCTATACGCTCTCGTCGGGCACGCGCCAGCTGCTCGCGCACCTCAAGGAACCGGTGACGCTGCGCTTTTACTTCTCCCAGCGTCTCGCCGATTCCGTGCCGAGCTACGCCAATTACGCCGCCAGGGTGCGCGAGCTCCTCGAGCGCTATGCGAGCCTCTCCGACGACAGGATCCGCCTCGAATTCTACAATCCCGAGCCGTTCTCGGATGCCGAGGACCGTGCCGTCGCCTTCGGCCTTCAGGGCGTGCCGATCGGCAACTCGGGCGACCAGGTCTATTTCGGCTTGGCCGGCACCAACAGCACGGACGACGAGGAAATCATCCCCTTCTTCCAGGCCGACCGCGAGCGCTTCCTCGAGTACGACGTGACCAAGCTCGTCGCCGGCCTCGCGAACCCGAAGAAGAAGGTGATCGGCCTCGTGAGCTCGCTGCCGATGGGCGGCTCCTTCGGCAATCCGATGATGGGGCAGGCCTCGGTGCAACCGTGGGTCATCATGACCGAGATGCGCCAGCAGTTCACCGTGCGCGAGCTCGGCGAGAACCCCGACAAGATCGACAAGGACATCGACGTCCTCATGATCGTCCACCCCAAAGCGCTCTCGGAGAAGGCGCAGTTCGCCGTCGATCAATACGTGCTCGGCGGCGGCCGCGCCCTCGTCTTCGTCGATCCCAACGCGGAATCCGACACCGGGCCGAGCCCGATGTTGATGACCGGGGCCTCGAGCTCGGACTTGAAGCGCCTGTTCGGCGCCTGGGGCGTCGAGCTCGTCCCCGACAAGGTCGCCGGCGACCGGGAGCTCGCCACCCGCGTCCAGGCCCCGGTCGCCGGGCGCACCCAGACGATCGACTACATCGCTTGGCTGTCGCTCGGAGAGGACAACCTCAGCCGCGACGACGTGGTGACGGCCGACCTTTCCAGCCTCTTGATGGCGACCCCGGGCATCCTCGAGAAAAAGCAGGACGCCGCAAGCGCCTTCGCGCCGCTCGTGTGGACGAACGCCGACGCCACCGAGATCGCCGCCGACAAGCTGCGCCTCTTCCCCGATTTCCTCGGGCTCCTTGCCGACTACAAGCCCGTCGGCCACCCCTTGACGCTCGCGGCCCGCATCCAGGGCATGGTCAAGACCGCCTTTCCCGACGGCCCGCCTGCCGCGAGCAAGGAGGAGGCGAAGAAGGACGAAGAGCCCGGCGAGAGCAAAGACGCAAAGGCGAGCGAAAAGGCGGAGGAGAAAAAGGTTGAGGACAAGCCGGCGGCGGAGCAGCCGAAGCCGGCGAGCTGGCTCAAGGAGTCGGCGAAGCCGATCAACGTCATCGTGGTCGCCGATACGGACATGCTGACCGACCGCTTCTGGGTGCGTACGCAGGAATTCTTCGGCCAAGAGATCGTCCAGCCCACCGCGGGCAACGGCAGCTTCGTGATCGACGCGCTCGACAATCTCGCCGGCTCGGACGCGCTCATCGGCCTGCGCGGCCGAGGGCTCTCGGCGCGGCCCTTCGATCTCGTGCAGCGCCTGCGCGCGCAAGCCGACGCGCGCTACCTGGCGCAGGCCCAGGAGCTGCAAAACCGGCTCAAGGACGCCGAGAAGAAGCTCGCTTCCCTCGAGAAGGAAGGCGAGGCCGGCTCGCGCCAGATCCTGAGCGCCGCCCAGCAGCAGGAGATCGAGAAGTTCCGCGCCGAGACGCTGCGGACCCGCAAGTCGTTGCGCGAGGTCCAGCATGCGCTCAGGGTCGACATCGAGCGGCTCGACGAGGTGCTCAAGTTCGTCAATATCGCCCTGATACCGATCCTCATCGGGATCGCTGCGATCGTGGTGGCGCTCGTGCGCGCGGCGCGCCGGCGGCGGCGTCACGCCGTCGTTTGAGCGAGAGGGAGATGGAGAGAGATGAAGCCGAGAACCCTTGCCCTGCTCGCGATCGCGACGCTCCTCTTCGCGCTCGCCGCCGTCGTGGTCAACAGCCGCGCGCCCGCCTATACGAGCGGCACGGGCGGCCAGCTCGTCTTCCCCGATCTCGCCAAGCGGGTCAATGACGCGGCCAAGCTGATCGTTCAGACCGCCGAGGGCAAGTTCACGATCGAGCGCAAGGATCAGGGCTGGGCGGTCGCGGACAAGTACGACTACCCCGCCAAGTTCGATCGCGTGAAGCAGGAGCTCGTGGGTCTCGCCCAGCTCAAGACCGTCGAGGCCAAGACGGCCGAGCCCTCGCTCTATTCACGCCTCGAGGTCGAGGACATGGGCCAGAAGGGGGCCAAGGGCGAGCTGTTAACACTCGAGGACGCCAAGGGTGCGATGCTCGCGAGCCTCATCCTCGGCAAGCGCCATTACGGCCGCGGCAGCGACCAGGCGGTCGAGATTTATGTGCGCAAGCCCGCGGAGGCGCAGTCCTGGCTCGCTCGCGGGACGCTCGATCGCAACGACGACCTCAAGCTCTGGCTCGAGCGCGACGTGGTGGCGCTCGAGCGCGACCGGGTGCACGAGGTGGCGGTAACGCCCGCCGAAGACAAACCCTTCACGCTCAGCAAGGAGAAGCCGGGCGAGGGCGATTTCGCGCTCGCCACAGTACCCCCCGAGGACAAGGTCAAGTCCGCCTACGAGCTCAACGCGGTCACGGGCGCCTTGGGCCTCCTCCTCCTCGACGACGTGCTGCCGGCGAACGACCTCAAGCCCGATGCGAAGCTCTTGCGCACGCTCGAGTACAAGAGCTTCGACGGCCTCGTCGTCGACCTCTCGCTCTACGAGCAGGACGGCAAGACATGGACGAGGATCAAGGCCGCCTATGACGCTGCGGGGGCGATAGCTGAGGCCGCCGAGCCGGCCAAGGGCGCGGCGGATAAAGGCGAGGCGAGCAAGCCCGCGGAGGCTGTCGCGGAGGCCGCGAAGCCCAAGCTCAAGAGTGCTGAGGAGGTCAAGAAGGAGGCCGAGACGATCAACGAGCGCGGCAAGGACTGGGCGTTCGGGCTCGCTTCCAGCGATCTCGTCAATCTCGAGAAGAAATTCTCCGACCTCATCGAGCCCAAGGAAAAGCCGAAGTCGTAGCAGGTGCGAAGGCCTCCTCACCCCGACCCTCTTAATTCATCCCTCTCCTCCTTGAGGAGGAGAGGGAAGCGAGCGTAGCGAGCAGGGTGAGGAGATGGCGGCCTTGGCGCGCATCCCGCTTCGCAGCGGCGCATTGATCCTGGCAGCGCTCGCGCTGCTCGTCGCGGGCTGGCTGGTGCTGAGCCCGCCGCGGGCAATCGAGGCCGGCGTTTTGCTCTCCGAGCTGGCGCGGGGCGAGGTGCCGCTCTCAGTACCCGCGTCTCTAAGCTGGCAGTCGGGGGGTGCGGCCGAGACGGGCGATCTCTACCGTCCGCCGCAGGGCGCGCGCGCGGCCCTGCTCCTCGTCCCGGGTGCCGCCGAGACGGGCAAGGACGATCCCCGCCTCGTCAGTTTCGCGCGCGGGCTCGCCGCGCACGGCGTCCTCGTGCTGGTGCCGGACCTCCCGGGACCCAAGGCGCTCCGCGTCGGCCATGAGGATATCGGCGAGATCGCCGATGCCGCGGCCTATCTCTTGAGCCTGCCGCACGGCGCGGGGCCGCTCGGCATCGCCGCGATCTCCTATGGCGTCGGGCCCGCGATCCTCGCTGCCCTCGAGCCGCGGCTGCGCGAGCGCGTCGGCTTCCTCGTGGCCCTCGGCGGCTATTACGACGCCACCAGCGTCTTGACCTTCTTCACGACCGGCTATTGGCGTAGGGGGGCCGGCGGCCCTTGGCAGCTCGGCCGGCCGAACGCCTACGGCAAATGGGTCTTCGTGCTGGCGAACGCGAGCCGGCTCGACAGCTACCCCGATCGCGAGCGTCTCGAGGCCATCGCCCGGCAGAAGCTCGCCAATCTCGACGCCGACGTGAGCGGCCTCGAAGAGAGCCTTGGCCCGCAGGGCCGCGCGGTCATGGCGCTCCTCGACAATCGCGATCCGCTGCGGGTGCCGGAGCTCATCGCCACGCTGCCGGAGCGCATCCAGGCCGAGATCGCGGCCCTCGACCTTGCCGGCAAGGACCTCTCGGGGCTCCATGCCCAGGTCCTGCTCATCCACGGCCGCGACGACGCGATCGTGCCCTATAGCGAGAGTATTGCCCTCGCCACGGCCCTCGGGCCGCGCGCTCATCTCTATCTCCTGGACCGCCTCGCGCACGCCAGTCTCACGCCCGGCGACCTCGCGGACGCCTGGCGCCTGTGGCGCGCCGCAGTACGGCTCCTCTCCCTCAGAGACGGCGGCTAGCGCACGAGATTCTCGCGCCGATACGCGTTGGTTGCTTTGATTAGCGTGCGTACCACGCTATTAATGGGGGGCTGCTCTCGGAGATCGGCGATGGGTTTCTCTTTCCGCGGCGCCCGCTTAGCACTTCTGGCCGGCGTCATCGGTGTTTTCGTCCTGGCGGATGCCGCCCCCCCGCGGGCTGCCGAGGAGAGCAGCCAGGCGCTGCATTTCTTCCGCATCGGCACGGGTGCGTCGGGCGGCACCTATTTCCCCATCGGCGGCGTGATCGCGAGTGCGATCTCGAGCCCGCCGGGTGCGCGGCCCTGCGAAAAGGGCGGCAGCTGCGGCGTGCCGGGGCTGATCGCGGTCGCGCAATCGACCGCGGGCTCGCTTGAGAACCTTGCCCGGATCGAGGCGGGCGAGCTCGAATCCGGCCTCGCCCAGGCCGACCTCGCCTACGCCGCCTTCTACGGCGTCGGCTCCTTCGTCAAGACGCCGATGACCAAGCTGCGCGCGATCGCCGGCCTCTTCCGCGAGGCCGTGCACATCGTGGTGCGCACCGATTCGGGCATTGCCTCGATCGCGCAGCTCAAGGGCAAGCGAGTCTCCGTGGGCGAGGAGGGCTCGGGCACCCTCATCGATGCCGAGGCCTTTCTCGCCGCCTACAAGGTGCGGCGCAAGGACGTCCGCGTCGTCTTCTTGAAGCCGGGGGCTGCAAGCGACGCCTTGCGCGAAGGCCGCATCGACGCCTTCTTCCTGGTCGCAGGCTGGCCAAACTCGACCCTCGTGGCCCTTGCCGAGGCGCTGCCCATCCGCCTCCTTCCCGTGGACTCCGCGGCACTCCCCAAGCTGCGCCAGACCCACCCCTTCTTCGGGATGGTGCAGATCCCGGCCGATGCCTACAAGGGCGTGCCGGCCACCGATGCGGTGAGCGTGGGTGCGGTGTGGGTGACCTCGACGGAGCTCGATGAGGGCCTCGTCTATGGCGTCACCAAGGCGCTGTGGGAGAAGAGCACGCGCCGCCTTCTCGATCTCGGCCATCCGGAGGGCAGGCAGATTCGCCTCGAGACGGCGCTCGACGGCCTCGCGATACCGCTCCACCCGGGGGCCGAGCGCTTCTACCGCGAGGCCGGCATGCTCAAATGACCGGGCCGGGTCGGGCGCGCGTTCAATCCTCGCGCTTGGCTCCCTCGTACCATTCCTGCACTGCCGGCCAGCGCCAGAGGGCGTCGCGATAGGCCGCCGCGACCGGGTCGAGCCTCGGCGCGTACGTCACGAAGCGGCTCACCATGGGCGCGAACATGGCATCGGCCGCGCTGAAGCTCCCGAAGAGGTAGGGTCCGCCCTTGCCGTAACGCTCGCGGCATTGGCGCCAAATCGCGCAAATGCGGTCGATGTCGCTCTCTACACCCTCGGCCAGGCCTTGCCCCGACTTGAGTGCCCGCATGTCCATCGACATGTTCGCGCGCAGGGCTGCGAAGCCCGCATGCATCTCGGCCGAGACCGCGCGCGCGAGCGCCCGGGCCGCGGCGTCCTCGGGCCAGAGCCGGGCCGCGGGATAGGCCTCGGCGAGGAACTCGCAGATCGCCAGCGTCTCCCACACGACCGTGCCCTTGTGCTTGAGGATGGGCACCGTCGGGCCTCCGCCGTGGCGCAGAATCTCGGCCTTGGTCTCCGGCCGGTGCAAGGGCACGAGGATCTCCTCGAAGGGGACCCCGGTGGCCTTGAGCGCGAGCCAGCCGCGCAGCGACCAGGACGAGGTGTTCTTGTTCCCGATGACGATGGAGATGTCGGCCATGGCGTTCCCTCTCGAAAGGACGAGTGAGCGGTCTAGGCGATGGCGCCGGAGCGTGCAAGGGGGCGATCCGCGGCAAAATCCATGCTATCCCTGACGGCGCAGCAGAGCTTCCCCACTGAGACGAGGACTGCCATGCCGAGATATCTTGTGGCCGAAGCCCCGCGAGAGGCGCTGCCCATCACCCCCCTGGTCAAGGCGGAGCTCAAGGGTTGGCTCGCCGGTCCCGGCGCCGCCTTGCGCGGCTGGGTCCAATCGACCGGCTTCGCGGCCAAGCCGGGCGAGCTCTGCCTCGTCCCCGGGAAGGCCGGCAAGCTCGCCCGCGTCCTCGTCGGCTGCGAGGCGCATGATGAGCTGTGGGCCTTGGCGGCACTGCCGCAAAGCCTGCCCCAAGGCGTCTACCGCCTCGATGCGGCACTCGGCACCCGGGCGGCGACCAAGGCAGCCCTCGGCTGGGCGCTCGGCGGCTATCGCTTCGCGCGCTACCGCAAGGAGACCAAGCCGCTCGCAGCATTAGCCTGGCCCAAGGGCGCCGACCGTGCCGCGGTCGAGCGCTGCGCCGACGCCATCTTCCTCGCCCGCGATCTCATCAACACCCCCGCCTCGGACATGGGCCCGGCCGAGCTCGCCGAGGCCGCAG
>DATEQI010000056.1:0-2545 GCA_035272805.1 Alphaproteobacteria bacterium
CCGCGCATCATCACCTCGTGATTGCCGCGCCGCGCACCATAGGAATTGAAGTCGAGCGGCCGCACCTGATGCTCGAGCAGATATTCGCCGGCGGGGCTGTCCTTCTTGATCGAGCCCGCGGGCGAGATGTGATCGGTGGTGACCGAATCGCCGAGGAGCGCGATCGGCCGCGCACCCTTCACGTCCTTGAATCCCTTCACGGGCTCTCGCGGCATGCCCTCGAAATAGGGCGGGTTCTTCACATAGGTGCTGCCCGTACCCCAGGCGTAGGTCATGCTGGGCTTGACCTTGATGGCACGCCATTCGGGCGGCCCTTCGAACACGTTCGCGTAGCGCTTGCGGAACATCTCGGGCGAGAGGACCTCCTCGATCGTCGCCTGGATCTCGCTGTTCGCGGGCCAGATGTCCTTGAGGTAGACGGGGGCGCCGTGCGCGTCCTCGCCGAGGGCTGCGCGCGCGAGATCGAGCTTCATCGAGCCGGCGAGCGCGTAAGCGACCACAAGGGGTGGGGAGGCGAGGTAGTTGGCGCGCGTCTGCGGATTGATGCGCCCCTCGAAGTTGCGGTTGCCCGAGAGCACGGCCGCGCAGACGAGGTCGCCCTCCTCGATCGCCGCCACGATCTGATCGGGCAGCGGGCCCGAGTTGCCGATGCAGGTGGTGCAGCCGTAACCCACCAGGTTGAAACCGAGCTTGTCGAGCTCGGGTGCCAGGCCCGCGGCGGCGAGATAGTCGCTCACCACCTGGCTCCCGGGAGCAAGCGAGGTCTTGACCCAGGGCTTGACCTTGAGGCCCTTGCGATTGGCGTTCCTGGCCAAGAGGCCGGCCGCCACCAGCACGTGCGGGTTCGAGGTATTGGTGCAGCTCGTGATCGCGGCGATCACCACGTCGCCGTCCTTGAGCTCGTAGTTGGCATCCTTGACCTTGACCGACTTCTTGCGCCCCGCCTCGCCCACGAAGTCCTTGAGGCTGGCATCGAAGCTCTTGGCGGCACTCGCGAGCGCCACCTTGTCCTGCGGGCGCTTGGGACCGGCGATCGAGGGCTCCACACTGGCAAGATCGAGCTCGACCGTGTCGCTGAAGACGGGATCGGGCGTCGCCTCGTCGCGCCACATGCCCTGGGTCTTGGCGTAGGCCTCGACGAGCTTGACCCGCTCCTCGTTGCGGCCGGTGAAGCGCAGATAGCGGATGGTCTCGCGGTCGATCGGGAAGAAGCCGCAAGTGGCGCCATATTCCGGGGACATGTTGCCGATCGTGGCGCGGTCGGCGAGGGTGAGGCCGTCGAGGCCGGGTCCGTAATACTCGACGAACTTGCTCACCACCCCTTTCTTGCGCAGCATCTGCGTCACGGTAAGGACGAGATCGGTCGCGGTGGCGCCCTCCTTGAGCCGGCCGGTGAGCTTGCAGCCCACCACTTCGGGGATGAGCATGGAGATGGGCTGGCCGAGCATGGCGGCCTCGGCCTCGATCCCGCCCACGCCCCAGCCGAGAACGGCGAGCGCGTTCACCATTGTGGTGTGGCTGTCGGTGCCGACGAGCGTGTCGGGGTAGGCGAGTGCCGTGCCGTTCTCCTGGGCCACCCACACGGTCTGGGCGAGGTACTCGAGGTTCACCTGGTGGCAAATGCCCGTCCCCGGCGGCACGACGCGGAAGTTGTCGAAGGCCGTCTGGCCCCAGCGCAGGAACTCATAGCGCTCGCGGTTGCGCTCGAACTCCTGCGCCACGTTCTTGCGGAAGGCGTCGGCGCTGCCGAAGGCGTCCACCTGCACCGAGTGGTCGATGACGAGGTCGACCGGCACCAGCGGATTGATCCGCTTGGGCTCGCCGCCGAGCTTGACCATCGCATCGCGCATCGCGGCGAGATCGACGACCGCGGGCACGCCGGTGAAATCCTGCATCAGCACGCGCGCCGGGCGGAAGGCGATCTCGCGCTCCGAGCGCCGCTCCTTGAGCCAGCCGGCGACGGCCTGCACGTCCTCGACGCTCACCGTCCTGCCGTCCTCGAAGCGCAAGAGATTCTCGAGCAGCACCTTGAGCGAGAAGGGGAGCCGCGAGAGGTCGCCGAGCCCCGCCTTTGCCGCGGCCTCGAGGCTGAAATAGTCGTAGCGCTTGCCGTCGACGGAAAGCTGGCGACGGGTCTTGAGCGTGTCTTGTCCGGTCGAGGGCACGAGCGTTCTCCTGAGACTGGCAATGGGGCGGCGGCGCAGCGTGCGCGGCGGCGCGGTCGCGAGGCAGTGGTTATACCACCCGCGCGCGGCCTTTGAAGCCCCGCATGTTGCTAATTTAGTCAGCGCCCCGGCGAATGCTAGCCGTCTCGTTGTGGGCGCCGGCCTCTGCGGCTCCGGAGGGCGCCGGCGGCAGGCGGGTGAGCCCGACCATGACGCCGCCGAGGAAGGCCAAGAGGACGATGAGCAGCACGGCGCGCAAGCGCGGCGCCGCGCGCGCGTCGCGAGCTTCCGCGGCCGCCGCGGACTTGCGGCCGGTAATCATGGCGCGCAGCAGGTTCTCGCGCTTGAGCAGGCTCTCGGCGAGCACGCCCGCGATGTGG
>DATEQI010000057.1:0-2547 GCA_035272805.1 Alphaproteobacteria bacterium
GCTACAAGGGCGCCTTCGAGATGGCCGCCACGGTGGACTATCTCTTCGCCTTCGCGGCGACCGCGCGCGCGGTCGGCGACCATCATTTCGACGCGGTCTACGAGGCCTATCTCGCGGACGAGCGCGTGCGCGGCTTCCTCACCGACAACAATCCCGCCGCCGCGCGCGAGATCGCCGAGCGCCTGCTCGAGGCCGAGGCGCGCGGGTTGTGGCGGCCGCGCTCGAATTCGGCTCATCCGCATCTGGCGGCACTCGCGGCGCGCGAGCCGGAGAAGGTGCCATGAGCGATCGGACGCAAAACCCTCCGCACGATTCCTCGGACGAGGACGAGATCAACGCGCGGGCGAACGAGAAGGCGCGCAAACGCAAGGCCGTGCGCGCGCGCATCCTCGCCACCAAGACGCGCGAGAAAGGCCTCCTCATCGTCCATACCGGCAAGGGCAAAGGCAAGTCGACGGCCGCCTTCGGCCTCGTCTTGCGCGCGCTCGGCCACGGCATGCGCGTCGGCGTCGTGCAGTTCGTCAAGGGGAAGTGGGAGACGGGCGAGCGGCGCTCCCTCGAGCGCTTCGCCGAGCTCGTCGACATCCGCACCATGGGCGAGGGGTTCACCTGGGAAACGCAGGACCGCGCGCGCGACATCCGCGCGGCGCGCGCCGCGTGGGAGGCGGCGAAAGCGATGATCGAGGCCTGCCGCGGAGCCGAGCCCCGCTATGACCTCCTGCTGCTCGACGAGCTCAATATCGTGCTGCGCTACGACTATCTGCCGCTTGCCGAGGTCGTCGCCGTGCTCGCGGCAAAGCCCGAGCGGCTGCACCTGGTGGTCACCGGGCGCAACGCCAAGCCCGAGCTCGTCGAGATCGCCGACCTGGTGACCGAGATGACGATGGTGAAGCACCCCTTCGAGGCCGGCATCAAGGCGCAAAAAGGGATCGAGTTCTGATGGCGGCACCCGCACTCATGCTGCAGGGGACGGGCTCGGACGTGGGCAAGTCGCTGCTCGTGGCCGGGCTCTGCCGCGCCTTCGCCTCGCGCGGCTTGGCCGTACGGCCCTTCAAGCCGCAGAACATGTCGAACAACGCCGCCGTGACGGCGGACGGCGGGGAGATCGGCCGCGCGCAGGCGCTCCAGGCGCGCGCCGCGCGCATCGCACCCGCGGTCGACATGAATCCCGTGCTCCTGAAGCCGCAAGGCGAGACGGGCGCGCAAGTGATCCTCCGCGGCCGCGTGCTCGGCAACGCGACAGCAAGGGAATATCAGCGCTTGCGCACGCGGCTCCTGCCTCAGGTGCTCGAGAGCTTCCGTCGCGTAAGCGAGGGGGCGGAGCTCGTGCTGGTCGAGGGCGCCGGGAGTGCCGCCGAGGTGAACCTGCGCGCGGGCGACATCGCCAACATGGGCTTTGCCGAAGCCGCGGGACTTCCCGTGCTCCTCGTCGGCGACATCGAGCGCGGCGGCGTCATCGCCCAGATCGTCGGCACGCACACGCTCCTGAGCGAGGCGGAGCGGGGCCTCCTCAAGGGCTTCATCGTCAACAAGTTCCGCGGCGATGCGCGGCTCTTCGAGGGCGGCGTCGTCGAGATCAACGCGCGCACCGGCCTCGCCTGCTTCGGCGTCGTTCCCTGGTTCGCGGAGGCGGCAATGCTTCCGGCAGAGGACTCGCTCGCACTCGCGCGCTCCGGCGGCGGGCGCGCAGGCGAAATCAAGATCGCCGTGCTCTCCTTCCCGCGCATCGCGAATTTCGACGATTTCGATCCCCTCGGCGCCGAGCCGGACGTCTCGCTTCGCTTCTTGGGCGCGGGCGAGGCCATCCCGGGCGAGCTCGACCTCGTCATCCTGCCGGGCTCGAAGGCGACGCTCGCCGACCTCGCCTTCTTGCGCGCGCAAGGCTGGGACATCGATCTTCTGGCTCATCGCCGGCGCGGGGGTGCGGTTCTCGGCATTTGCGGCGGCTATCAGATGCTCGGCGCGCGCGTGGCCGACCCGGAGGGGATCGAGGGCGAGCCCGGCGAGGCCTCCGGCCTCGGGCTCCTCGATGTGGAGACCGTGCTCGAGGGCGAGAAGCGCCTCGTCGAGGTCGCCGGCAGCGAGCTTGCGAGCGGAGCCGCGGTTGCAGGCTACGAGATGCATATGGGGCGCACGTCCGGCCGGGATGCCGCCACGCCCATGCTGCGTCTCGGCGCTCAAGCGGAGGGGGCGGTCTCGAGCGACGGAAGGGTGATGGGATGCTACCTCCACGGCCTCTTCGCCTCCGATCCTTTCCGTCACGCGTTCTTGAGCCGGCTCAAGAGCCGCGCGCGAAGCGGGGTCGTCTACGAGGACGTGATCGAGGCGACGCTCGACCGGCTCGCGGCACACCTCGCCCGCCATCTCGATCTCGACCGCCTCCTCGCGACCGCGAGGAGCGGCGGCAGCGCGGCCATGGCGAGCCAGCGCAAGGGCGCACACTTCAGGAGGATCGGATGAGCGGCAAGATGGGCGTCATGCTGTGCGGCCACGGCAGCCGGGATCCCAACGCGATCGCGGAGTTCGGCGCGGTCGCGGAGAAGCTGC
>DATEQI010000058.1:0-12901 GCA_035272805.1 Alphaproteobacteria bacterium
ACGACTAACTGCGCGGCGCGTGCTTGCTCAGCATGCGTTGCAGCGTCCGCCGGTGCATCTTGAGCCGGCGGGCGGTCTCCGAGACATTGCGCTCGCATTGCTCGAAGACGCGCTGGATGTGCTCCCAGCGCACCCGGTCCGCGGTCATGGGATGGTCGGGCGGCGGCGGCAAGGGTCTGCAATGGGCCTTGAGTGCCGCCTCGATCTGGTCCGCATCCGCGGGCTTCGGCAAGTAGTCGATGGCGCCGGCCTTGACCGCCGCCACCGCGGTGGCAATGTTGCCGTACCCGGTCAAGACCACGATGCGCACATCGTTGCGCGCCTCGCGCAAGGCCTTGACCACATCCAATCCGCTGCCTTCGCCAAGGCGCAGGTCGACGACTGCGAAGGCGGGCAGCGCCGCGCGCGCGGCGGCAATGCCGCTCTCCACGCTGTCTGCCGCTGTCACCTGATAGCCGCGGCGCTCCATGGCGCGCGCGAGGCGGGTGCGAAACGGCTCGTCGTCGTCGACGATCAGCAAGCGCCCCTTTTCCTCGCCGGAGTCCACACCGGGCTGGCCATCCGCACGTGTCGGAATCATCGCCTTTCCTCTTCAGCGGCGACGGGCTCTATCGCGGAGCGCTGCCAGCGCACCGTAACCTTGGCGCCGCCTTCCGGCCGGTTCGCGAAGCTGAGCTCGGCCCCGGTACGCTCTAAAAGATTCTGCGCGATGAAGATCCCGAGCCCCATATGGAGGCCCCTTTGCGCCCGGGTTGAGAGATAGGGCTCGCCAATGCGCTCGAGAAGATAAGGCGGGATTCCCGGGCCGTCATCCATCACCTCGACGGTGACCTCCGAAAAGTTCCAGCGTTGGCGTACCACCACCTCCTTGCGGGAGAACTGAACGGCATTCTGGATCAGATTGCCGAGCCCATGGAGGATCTCAGGACCGCCCGTGACGAAGGGCTCGGGCGAGTCCTCGGGCGCTTCCTCGGCGGGGGCTGCATCCAGGATGAGCTCGACGGCCGGGTTGCGGTGCGGCTCTGCCGCCGCTTCGACGAGTGCCGAGAGCGGCAGCCGCGTGAACGGCAGCCGTTTCTCCGCTCCCGGCGCCCGCCCGAGCTCGGCGAGAATGTCGCGGCATCGGGCACTCTGACTCATGAGAAGCTCGGCGTCCGCGCGCAGCGGACTGCCTTCGGGCAGCTCGCGGGCAAGCTCCTTGCTCGTCAGCGCGATCGTGGCGAGCGGACTGCCGAGCTCGTGGGCCGCCGCCGCGGCAAGCGCTCCTAAGGAGGCCAAGCGCTGCTCGCGCGCAAGTGCGAGCTGGATCGCCGTCAGCGCCTGCGACATGCGGCGCGATTCCTCCGAAACGCTGCCGACATAGGCGGCGATGAAGAGCGTGCTGAGCACGAGCGCCAACCAGATGCCGAGCACGTAGACCGTGGGCGGTTCGAACGACCCTTCGCGCCACGGCAGCGGCAGATGGGCCACGGCAAGGAGGGAGGTGCAGGCGCCGGCAAGGAGGCCAAGGCCGATCGTGCTGGCGCGCGACAGCACGGTCGACGACACGATGACCGGGGCGAGGATGAGCACGGCGAAGGGATTGACCAGGCCGCCCGTGAGATAGAGCAACACGGAGAGTTGCACCATGTCGTAGCCGAGGTAGAGGGTCGCCTCCCCGTCGCTGAGCAGACTGCGCAAGTTGCGCCAGCGCCCCACCACGATGTTGAGAGCCGCCGAGGCGGCCACGACTGCGAGGGCGGGGACGAGGGGCAGGCGATGCCCTATGCCGAATTGTACGACGCATATCGCCGCCGCCTGACCTGCGACCGCGATCCAGCGGATCAGGACCAAGGTGCGCTGCTTGAGGCGGCCGCGGTTCTCATTGCTGTGGAAATCCGCGTGACCCATGTCGTGCGCCGCGACCATCTTGGCTTCTCCCGCCCCGCCGCATGGCAAAGGCCGCGAAGTCTACCGCGGCGGCGCCCCGCGGCCAACGCCGAGGCCTAGCGCGCGGCCGGGGCCGGAGCGGGTCTTTCCGGCCTTGGCAGGGCAGCGCGTACGAACCATATTGGCCGGATGCCCGCAGCACCCCTCCGTCAAACGGTCGTTCGCGTCGATCGCCTTACCAAGCGCTTCGGCGCCGTGACGGCCGTCGATGGCGTGAGCTTCAGCTTGGCCGAGGGCGCCACCGTGGCGCTTCTCGGGGGCAACGGGGCGGGCAAGACCACGACGATCTCGATCCTGCTCGGCCTGCTCTTGCCCAGCGAGGGCACGGTCGAGGTCCTGGGCGAGGACATGCTTCATCACCGCCATCGCGTGCTCCACCGGATCAACTTCTCCTCCCCCTATGTCGAGATGCCGAAGCGGCTGACGCCGTTCGAGAACCTCACGGTCTACGGCCATCTCTACGGCATTTCGAACGTGCGCCGGCGCGTCGAGGCGATCGCCGAGGAGCTCATGCTGACCCCCTTCCTGAAGCGCCCCACGGGCACGCTTTCAGCCGGCCAGCGCAGCCGCGTGGCCCTTGCCAAGGCGCTCTTGAACGAGCCCGAGCTCCTGCTGCTCGACGAGCTCACGGCCTCCCTCGACCCGGATACCGCCGATTGGGTACGCAGTTTCCTCGAGCGTTACCGCGTGCGCACGGGGGCCACCGTGCTGCTTGCCTCCCACAACATGTTGGAAGTGGAGCGGCTTTGCTCGGATGTGCTGATGATGAAGGCGGGGCGCATCGTCGACCGCGGCTCGCCCGCCGATCTCATCGCGCGCTACGGGCGGCGGAACCTCGAAGAGGTCTTTCTCGACATCGCGCGCAGGGCGGCGGAGGCGGCGGCGCAATGACGGGCGGGCGAGCTCACGCGAAGGCACTCCCCGCCTTCTTCTCGGCACGGCGCGTTTGGGCGATGGCGTTGCGCTACTTCTACCTCCTGCGCGGCTCCTGGCCGCGGATCGCCGAGCTCATCTACTGGCCGACCGTGCAGGTGATTCTGTGGGGCCTCATCACGCGGTTCTTCGTGACCCACAGCACGTGGCTGGCGCAGGCCGGCGGCGTGTTGATCGCCGGTGTATTGCTGTGGGACGTGCTGTTCCGCAGCCAGCTTGGCGTCGCGGTCTCGTTTCTCGAGGAGGTATGGGCGCGCAATGTCGGCCAGCTCTTCGTCACCCCCTTGCAGCCCTACGAGCTCATGCTCTCGCTCGCCGCGATGAGCTTGCTGCGCACCCTCATCGGCGTGGTGCCCGCGGCCCTTATCGCGATCCCGCTCTACTCCTATTCGATCTTCACCATGGGGCTGCCGCTCATCGCCTTCTTCGTAAATCTCATGATCTTCGGCTGGGCAATGGGCCTCGCGGTCTCGGGCTGCATCATGCGCTACGGCCTCGGTGCCGAGAGTCTCGCGTGGCTCGCCATCTTCGCGCTCGCGCCCTTGAGCGGCGTCTACTATCCGATCTCGACGCTGCCCGACTGGCTGCAGCCGCTGGCCTGGGCCTTGCCGATGTCATATGTGTTCGAGGGCATGCGCGCCGTCATGTTCGAGCACGTCTTCCGCACCGATCTGATCCTCTCCGCGCTGGCGCTCAACGCGGTCTACCTCGTCGCAGGCGGTTCCGCGTTCCTCGGCTTCTTCCGCGTTGCGCGACGGCGCGGGCTGCTTCTGCAAATGGGGGAGTGAGAGCCGCGCGCGGAGGCGCTCCCGCGCAGGCGGGCGTGATAGGCAAGGCCGGCGGATGCCCGGGGGAAGCGAGATGGGACACTTCGATTGGCGGCACTTCGACTGGTCGAGCCTCGCGCGCGGCTGGGGCGACGATCTGCGCATCGCCGCCATCCTTTTCACGCGCTTGCCGATCCGCCGCGAGGGCGAGATCGCGGATCGGGAGGCGGCGGACGCACTCCGCGCCGCACCCCTCATCGGGCTCGCCATCGGATGCGCAGGGGGGATCGGCTACGGCCTCGCCAGCTTCTTCGGCCTCTCGCCATACCTCTCGGCCCTTCTCGCTCTCGCGCTCACCATCGCGGCGACCGGCGCCTTCCATGAGGACGGGCTCGCCGACTTCGCCGATGCGCTCGGCGGCGCCAGTCCCGCGGACAGGCTCGCCATCATGCGCGACAGCCGGCTCGGCAGCTATGGCGCATTGGCGCTCCTCTTCAGCGTGGGGGCGCGCGCGGGTGCGCTTGCCCAGCTCGCCGAGCCCGCGCCCGCCGCGGCCGCCCTTATCGCAGCGGCGGCGGCCTCGCGCGGCCTGCTTCCGCTGCTGACATTCTTTCTCGAGCCGGCGCGGCGCGACGGGCTCGGGGCCATGGTCGCACGCCCGCACCAGGAGACGGTCGCGGCAGCGGCGGCGCTCGGCGTCCTCGCCGCGGTGCTCCTGCTCGGACCTCTCGCGGCCCTAGCCGCGCTCGCCTTGGCCCTTGCCTCCGCCGGCGGCATCGGCGTACTTGCCCGCTCCCGTCTCGGCGGCTATACGGGCGACGTGCTGGGCGCGGCCCAGCAGGCGGCGGAGGCGGCGGTCCTGCTCGCCGCCGCGATCTGCGCGTGAATGGCTCGACGGGTGCGAGCATGGCCCTGACGACCCGCTGGTGGTGGATCCGGCACGCCGCCGTGACAAGCGACGGCGGGCGCATCTATGGCCAGAGCGATATCGAATGCGACGTCTCCGACCGGGAGGCCTTCTCGGCACTGGCGGAGATCCTCCCGCGGAACGCGGTATGGGTGGCGAGCAACCTCAAGCGCACCCAAATGACCGCGCGCGCGATCCGCGAGGCGGGACTGGCGGCTCCCGAGCCGATCGTCGAGCCGGATCTCGCCGAGCAGCATTTCGGCGTGTGGCAGGGCCGCGTGCGCAACGAGGTCTACGCCGAGCGGCACGACTGGCGAGGCTTCTGGCTCGCACCCGCGCATGCGGCACCGCCGGGCGGCGAAAGCTTCGTCGATCTCATGCGGCGCGCCCAGGCGGCGATCTTTCGTCTCAACGAGTCGCATGCCGGACGCGACATTGTGGCGGTGGCGCATGGCGGCACGATCCGCGCAGCGCTTGCCATTGCCCTCAAGCTCGATCCGGAAATGGCACTCGCCTTCACGACCGACAACCTCGCCCTCACCCGCATCGACCACATTGCGCAGCGAGAAGGCGAGGCCTGGCGCGTGGGCGGTGTCAATCTGCCGCCGCGCTGAGGGCTCGCGTGCGGCTTGCGCGCGCCCGCGCTACTTTCGTCCGCGATCGCGGCCGCATCGTACTCGAGGTGTGACGGCAGGGCGGCGGCGATGCTATGCTCCGCCCTTGCGGAACGCATCCCGCGCGCCAACATCCGCCGATAGAACAAATCAGGTCTTTGAAGGAGTCCCGCCAATGGCCATTGCCGCCCGCTTCGCCATCGTAGCCCTCACCCTTGCGCTAGCACTCGTGACCGGCCGGCCGGCACGCGCCGACTCCGATGCGGAGGCGCTGGTCGAGAAGGCGCGGCTGACCTTCCTCGATCTGTACAACGACCCGAACTATACCCAGCTCAAGCGTCACATGAAGCTGGCCAAGGCGGTCCTCATCGTTCCCAACCAGCTCAAGGGCGCCTTCATCGTGGGCGCGCAAGGCGGCAGCGGCGTGCTGATCGCGAAGGACCAGAACGGCGCGTGGGGTTATCCGGGCTTCTATACCATCGGCGCGGGCAGCCTCGGCTTCCAGATCGGCTTCCAAAACTCCTCCGCGGTGCTGGTTATCCTGACCGAGCGCGGCCTCGACGCCGTCATCGACAATCAGGTCAAGCTCGGCGTCGACGTGAGCGTCGCCCTCGGCCCGGTGGGGCAGGGGCTGTCGGGCGCCACGACGACCGCGGCGGGGGCTGACATCGTCGCCTTCGCGCGCACCGAGGGCCTGTTCGCCGGCGGCTCGCTCGAGGGCTCGCTGATCGTCAAGCGCGACGATTGGAATACGGAGTTCTACGGCCAGGGCCTGACCCCGCGCGATATCGTGCTGGGGAGCAAATACTCGAACCCCAAGGCAGACGCTCTGCGCCAAGCCCTGCAGGCGGCGCCGTGACGGGTGCTTGGAGCACGGATGCCGTTCAGCGCCTCGCACGCGGCAGCGGCCGGATGAAGGGCCGCAAGGGGCCGCGAGCTTCGGCCTCAGATCGTCTGCTCGAGAAATTCGAGGAGTGCCACGAGCGCTGCATTGATGGCTGAGGCCAGCACGAAAAGATAGAGCGCTCGCTCGACGTCCTGCCACTCGGCCTGCGTCCGCCCGTCGCCTATCCAGGCTCCCTCGCTGGCGCCGCCGTCGACCCTGCGCCGCGGCCCCGCAAGCCTTAGTCCAAGGGCACCCGCCATCGCCGCAATCGGCCATCCGCGGTTGAGCGTCGCATGCTTGCCGGCATCGCTCGTCATGGCCTCGATGGCCGCAATCGGATGCGCCCGCGGCACGAAGAGTGCGGCGAGCGCGAGCATGAACGCGGCGAGCCGCATCGGCAGAAACTGCAGCGCATCGTCGAGTCGCACGGCAGGGCGGGAAAAGCGGCCGGCCCGCGGTCCGCGCTCGGCGATCGCGTTGGCCGCCACGGCCGCCAAAGCGCCGGGCAGGCCGAGCAGCAAGAACCAAAAGACCGGCGCCACCACCCGCTCGGCGAAGCCGACGGCGGCGGCTTCGACCGCGATCCGCGCGACGCCATGCGCATCGAGCTCCGTCGCGTCCCACCCCGGTGCCAAAAGGCACGCAACACGGGAGCGCGCGCCGACGAGCCCGCCGGGGCCGCGGGCGAGCGCCTCTGCGCCCGCGCGCACCTCCGCGAAGGTGCGGCGCTGGCCGAGAACGAGGACGAGGAGTAGGGCCTCGAGGGGAACGGCGTAAGGGGTGCGCGCAGAGAGCGTCTCTACGCCCCGGCCGAGTGCTGCCGCGAGGCCCACGATCACTGCGCTCGCGAGCACGCCGCGCACCAATCGAGTGCCCGCGCTACGGTACGGACGGTCGAGCCGCCTTCTGAGCCAGCGCGCGAATGCGGCCGTGGCGTCGACCGGATTGGGGACGACCCTCGTGAGTGCCGTCATCGGCGGGAAGAGCGCGTCGAGCAAGAGAGCGGCAAGGAGGAGCGAGAGCGGCTCGCCCGCCCACGACGCCAAGGACGGCGTAGCCATGCTCGAGTGAGCCTCCTAGTAACGGGCCTCTATTTGCGGGCCCCTGCGGCACGAAGCGCTTCGGCCGCCTGTCTCTGCCGCGCGCCCTCGGCGTAGGAAAGTGCCGTGGCACCGCTGAAGTCCGTCGCCGACACGTCGGCCTTGGCTTGAATGAGCGCCTTGATGGCATCGACCTTGCCGCTTCGCGCCGCCCTCATGAGCGCGGTCTCGCCCTGGCGGTTGATGGCATTCACGTCGGCGCGCGCGGCGATGAGCGCCTCGAGGCAAGGAAGATTTCCGCGCTCGGCCGCATAGATGAGCGCGGTATTGCCCTCCCGGTCCTTTATGTCCGTGCGCGCTTGCCGCTTGAGCAGCAACACGGCGATATCGCAGCGTCCGGTCTGGCTCACCACGATGAGCGCGCTCACCCCGTTCTCGCCGATCGAATTGGGGCTCTCGCCTTGGTTAAGGTGGTCCTCGACCGCCGCGTAGTTGCCCGCCTTTGCCAACCCGATGAACGCGTTGCCTTGGAACGGATCGAAGAGCTGCGCTCTTGCCGTTATCGCGAAGAGCGGGAGTAACGCGCTCGCGACGATGAGCCGCACTACTCTCGTCATTCCTCGGTCCTTTCGGCCATCCCCGGCGCCCCTCTTTCCGCGGTACGCGATCTTAGCGCATCTCGGTGACTTTGCGGAACCTTGCGCGGTCGCAGCCCCTCGCTTGGGTGCCCGCCTGCGCCAAACGACGCTGCGCGCGACGCCGGGCGCTGCCGCCGCAGGGGCTCGTGCGTAAGGCGCCTTAGCAGTGGCGAATTCTCCGATTTCGCCTTATATGCGAGGCATGACGGCATTTTCGGAGCGAGAATGTGCGCCGCCTCGCGGGAAGTGCTCGAGGGTCGCCGGGGCGGCGGCGCTCGCGGCGGCACTCGCGCTTTCCGCCTGTGGTCAGCCCACGAGCGGCGTGTGGAGCAAGGAGGGCGCCACCCAGGAGGCGCTCAGACGCGACCAGAGGGCCTGCGTCGCCGAGGCCGGCAATTACGGGTTCCTCGTTCCTCCGACCTCGCAGGGAGGGGGGAGCACGGCCGCGACGCGCCAGCAAGGCGACATCTACCGGGCCTGCATGGCGCAGAAGGGTTATAACGAGTACGCGCCGGGCTCGGTGCCGCAGATGAAGCCGCAAGAAAGCCAGTGAGGGGAGCGATGCGGCGCCAGATCAAGCGCGAGCGATCCTGAATGATCGAGCGTCCCCGCCTCACGCGCATCACTCTCGTCCTCGCCCTCGTGCTCGCCGCCGTGGCACTCGGCCTCACCTTGAGGCTTTTCGTGCTCGACAAGTACGGCATGCCGGCGCCGGGTAGCGGTACCGCGACGCTCGTCGGCGGGCCCTTCACGCTCACCGATCAGGACGGCAAGACGCACACGGACGGCGAATTCCGCGGCAAGTTCATGCTCATCTATTTCGGCTACACCTACTGCCCCGATCTCTGTCCGACCGAGCTTCTGGCCATCAGCGACGCCCTCGAGGCACTCGGCGACAAGGCGCGCACGGTGCAGCCCATCTTCATCACGATCGACCCCGAGCGCGATACCGCGGCGACGATGAAGCAGTATGTAAGCCACTTCAGCCCGCGCCTCATCGGCCTCACCGGCACGCCGGAGCAAGTGGCCGCCGCCGCCAAGGCCTACCGGGTCTATTACGCGAAGGTGCCGGCCAAGGGCGGGGGCAAGGACGACTATCTCATGGACCATTCCGGTCTCGTCTACCTCATCGGTCCCGACGGCCGTTATCTCACCCATTTCACGCCGCAGACCACGGCCGCGCAGATGGCAAAGGCGATCGGCAGGTTCCTCTGAGCCACGCTGGCCACTGTGCCGGCGTGCGTCGAAGTTTTCCCCAAACGCTCCGAGAAGACCTTAAGCGCCAAATTTCGCGTTGGCCTCGGCCGGCGGAGACTGTAGAAAGGCATCGCTCGACGAGAGCGCGAGCGCAAGTCCCTAAGGCGGAGAGGGCATGATCTATCAGTTTTACGAGATGCAGCGCGCGGCTTGGGCGCCGGTGGCGCTTGCCGCCGAGGCAACTCGGCTTGTCGCGGATACGCTCTTCGCTCAGCCGAACGGCCATCGCCTCGGCCGTGCCGCCGCGGCCGCCTGCGAGATCCTCGCCCGAACGACGCGCCAGCACCGCAACGTCGCCTTCGACATCGCAAATGTCATGATCGACGGCGTCCCCGTAGAGGTCGAGGAGCGCATCGCCGCGTCGCTGCCCTTCTGCACCTTGCGTCATTTCGCGCGAAAGACCCGGCGGCGGGATCCGGCACTCCTCGTCGTGGCACCGCTCTCCGGGCACTGCTCCGCCCTCCTCAACGACGCCGTCCGCACGCTGCTCGAGGCGCACGAGGTCTACCTCACCGACTGGCACGATGCGCGCGAGGTGCCGCGCGCCGCCGGTCCCTTCGACCTCGACGGCTACATCGACTATCTCATCGGCTTTCTGCGCAAGCTCGGGCCCGACCTCCATGTCGTCGCCTTCAGCCAGTCGACGGTACCGACCTTGGCGGCGGCCGCCCTCCTCGCGCGCGCGGGCGACGGTGCGGAGCCGCGCACGCTCACGCTTGTCGCGGGTCCCCTCGACACGCGCGTCAACTCGACCCCGTCTCAGCTCCTCGCGGCGCGCCAGCCGCGTTCCCTCTTCGAGGCCACCATGATCTCGCGCGTGCCGCTCGGCTATCGCGGTCAAGGGCGACGCGTGCTGCCGGGGTTCGTCCAGCTCGCGGGCTACATCTCGCACAACCTCGGCCGGCACATGGACGCGCATTGGGACTTTTTCGGCCGGCTCGTGGACGGCGACCTCGAGGGCGCTGAAGCCCATCGCCGCTTCTACGACCGCTTCTTCTCGGTGCTCGATCTCCCCGCGGAATTCTTTCTCGCGACGCTGACGAACGTGTTCCAGGAGCACAGGCTGGCGCGCGGCACCATGGCGTGGCGCGGCTTGCCCGTCGACACGCGCCTGCTCCGGCGTCCGGCACTCCTCACCATCGAGGGCGGCCTCGACGACGTCTCGGCGCCGGGCCAGACGCGCGTGGCGCATGAGCTCTGCCCCGCCATTCCCTCGGCACGCCGCGCCCATCATCTCGAGCCCGCGGCCGGCCACCTCGCACTTTTCTACGGCCACCATTGGCGCCAGGCGATCGCCCCGCGAATCGCCGGCTTCATCCGCGAGAACGCTTAGACTCGGGCGGCGGGTGCCCGCCGCGCCCCGAGCCCGGCTCTGGCACGGTTGCCCCAAAATCTGGTATGGTCTCTGGGGAGGTGACCCCTAGATGCGGCATTGGGCACGCCAGCAGGGTGCAGAGCGGCGCGCCGATCCGAGCCCTCTGAGCGCCCGGGTGGTGGCGAGCGTCACCGTGGGCGGGCGCGCCATTCCGCTCAAGATGCGACAGAGCCGGCGCGCGCGCCACCTCTCGCTGCGCATCGATCCGGCGGAGGATGCGGTCGAGCTCATATTGCCGCGCGGGGTGGCGCTGGCTGAGGGGCTGCGCTTTGCCGAGGAGAAGTCGGGCTGGATTCTGACGCGCCTCGCACTTCGCCCGCCCGCTGTGCCGTTTGCACCCGGAGCCGTCATTCCCTATCGCGGCGTCGAGCACGTGGTCAAGCATCGGCCCGAGGCAAAGCGAGGGGTGTGGCGCGAGGAAGGCCGCATCTGCGTCTCCGGCGAGCTCGCCTTTCTCTCGCGCCGCCTCAGCGACTGGCTCAAGCGGGAGGCGCTCTCGCTCCTGAGCGCGCGCGCGCACGCCAAGGCGGCTCTCGTCCAGCGTCCCTTGCGCCGTATCGCCATCAGGGACACCAAGAGCCGTTGGGGCAGCTGTGCTTCGGGTGGGGCCATCCATTTCTCCTGGCGCCTCGTGCTGGCGCCCGACCCGGTGCTCGACTATGTGGTCGCCCACGAGGTCGCCCATCTCGTCCACCCCCACCATGGCCCGCGCTTCTGGCGCCTGGTGGAGAAGCTGACCCCCGAGGTCGAGGCCTCGTGCGGCTGGCTGCGCCGACACGGCGACCGCCTGCTGCGCTACGGCTAGTATCCTGGTTCTGAAATTCGCCACATCAGGAAAACACTCGTCATTGCGAGGCGCCCGAAGGGCAACGAAGCAATCCAGCCCCGGCGTACGCCGGGGTTCGCACCACGCACGCTGGATTGCTTCGCTGCGCTCGCAATGACGGTTATCTCCGGGTGAGACGAACTTCCGAATCGCGACATTAGAGGCCTATCGCTCGGGCCAAATCCGGCGCAAGCTTCGGATAGCCCCTGGCGCACGCGAGGCGTATCTAAGGCGCATGGAGACGCGAGCGGGAGATCGTGCCGTGACCGACGAGGAGCGCTGGAGCGCCGTGCTTGGCTCGGATGCCCGCCAGGACGGCGCCTTCGTCTATGCCGTCCGCTCGACCGGCATCTACTGTCGACCCTCTTGCCCGAGCCGCCGGCCCCGGCGCGACATGGTGAGCTTCTTCGCGGTGCCGGAGGCGGCGGAGCGCGCCGGCTTTCGCGCCTGCCGCCGCTGCAACCCGAAGGACACCAGGCCGCGCGACCGCAAGCTCGACGCCGTGCGCAAGGCCTGCCGCTATATCGACGCGCACGGCGAGGCCGTCATCACCTTGGGCGAGCTCGGGCGGGCCGTCGGGCTCAGCCCCCACCATCTCCAGCGCGTCTTCACCCGCACGATCGGCATCAGCCCGCGCGCCTACGCGGACGCGCGGCGCCTCCGTCGGGTGAAGGGGCTGCTCAAGGCCGGCGACGGGGTGGCGGGCGCGCTTTACGAGGCGGGCTACGGCTCGTCGAGCCGGCTCTACGAGCGCTCGAACGGCCAGCTCGGCATGACGCCCGCGACTTACAAGCGCGGCGGGGAGGGTGCGCGCATCCGTTTCACCATCGCTCCTTGCGCCCTCGGGCGCCTCCTTGTCGCCGCCACGGAGAGGGGCATCTGCATGGTCAGCCTCGGCGACGAGGACGAGCACCTCGTGCACGAGCTCAACCATGACTTTCCGGCCGCCGGGATCCGGCGCGACGACGCGGCGCTCGGCACCCCGCTCGCAGCACTCCTCGACCATCTCGCCGGCAAGGAGCCCCATCTCGACTTGCCGCTCGACGTGCGCGCGACCGCGTTCCAGTGGCGCGTGTGGCAGGCGCTCCGCGCCATCCCCTATGGCGAGCAGAAGAGCTACGGCGAGATCGCAGCACTCTTGGGCCGGCCCCGGGCGGCGCGCGCGGTCGGCCGCGCCTGCGCCACGAACCCGGTCTCGCTCATCGTGCCGTGCCACCGCGCCGTGGGCAGCAGCGGCGAGCTGACCGGCTACCGCTGGGGGGTCGAGCGCAAGAAGGCGCTCATCGCCAAGGAGCGCGCCGCGGCCGGGCGCAGCGACGCTCAGGCGACGCGCGCCGCCGTGGCAGAGCGCAGCGCCTGAGCGAAGGCGCTCATGCGCATCGAGCATCGCGGCAAGCGCCCTCTCGTCCACCCCAGCGCCTGGGTCGCCCCCACGGCGATCCTCAGTGGTGCCGTGACGGTCGGGCCGCATTCGCGCGTGCTCCATGGCGCGGTGCTGACGGCGGAAGGTGGTGCCGTCGTGCTCGGCGAGCATTGCATCGTGATGGAGACCGCGGTCGTGCGCGGCAGCAAACGCCATCCGGTGCGCATCGGCAATCATGTGCTGATCGGCCCGCGCGCCTATCTCTCGGGCTGCAGCGTCGAGGATTGCGCCTTCATCGCAACGGGGGCCGCGATCTTCAACGGCGCCGTCATCGGCGCCCGCGCGGAGGTGCGCGTCAACGGCACC
>DATEQI010000059.1:0-6080 GCA_035272805.1 Alphaproteobacteria bacterium
CGTCGAGCGCCCAGCGCAGGTTGATCGCGGTCGGCCGCGTGGCGAGGAGGAGATCGTAGGCGCGGTCGAGGGCCGCATCGGAAGGATCGGCCCGCGTGGCGAGTGCCAAGCCGTAAGCGGCCGTGGCGCCGATCAGCGGCGCCCCGCGCACCAGCATGGCGCTGATCGCGTGCGCCGCCTCCTCGAGGGTGGCAAGACGCACGGTCTCGAAGCGATGAGGCAGCCTGGTCTGGTCGATGATGGTGACCGACCAGCCGTCGTCGGAGAGCCAGATCGTGCGATAGGGGACGCCGTTCACCTTCATGGCGGCGCGACGATAGCCGAGGGCGGCGGCTGGCTCAACTGCTCTCGCACGCGAGCGGCTGCCGCGTGCGCGCCGGGCCTTATGCTTACGGCGCCGAGGAATACATCGACCTCGAGCTCTACCTCGCCTGGCGCGCGCGCGGACTCCCGCTCGAGACGCCGGCGGTGCGGCGCTGACGATCGGCTCAGTTGAGGGTGGCGGCGATCTTGCGGACCTCGTCCGCCGTGTGCTCGCCGGCGAGCGGCGTCCCCGGGATGAGATTTTTGCCCGCGGCGAGCCCGCCGATCACGACGGGCTCGAGGCCGATCTCGCGCACCAGCTCGGAGGCGAGCGCCAAGGCCCCGGCATCGTCGCCCGCCATCGGCATGGCGACGCGCTCGCCCTGGCGGTGCGCATCCTCCGACAGCTTCATGTAGTTGATGGCATTGAAGGCGCGGACAAGACGCGCGCCCGGGAAGAGCTGCGCCGAGTAGAGGCCGGCCCCCATCTCCCGCGCCTTCGTGGCGATCTCCCCGTCGCGCGCCACCATCGGATTGGAGGCATCGAGCACGAGCGCCTTGGTGGCGAGCTGAGCTGCGAAGTCATGGCCGATCTGCGGCATGGCGCTGTAGGGGACGGCGAGGAGCACGACCTGGCCGAAGGCCACCGCCTGCTCGACCGTGCCGGCATGCGCCGCGGCGCCCAGACCGTCGACCAGCCCCTTCAGCTCCTCGGGATGGCGCGAGGAGAACATCACCTCGTGCCCCGCCTTCACCCACAGGCCGCCGAGCGTGCTGCCGATATGTCCCGAGCCGATGGTCGCGATCTTGACCGGCGGGCCGGCGGCGAAGGCCGCAAACGGCATGGCCGCGAGCAGTGCGGCACTGCCGCCCGCGAGGCGGAGGAAGTCGCGACGGTTGGCGCAAGAGACGACGTCATGGATTGCCATAGTGATTGCTCTCCTCGAGCGCTTGGGCGCTGCCGGCGGCGGCGCCGCGAACTCTGCTGAACGGACTTTGACTCTAGCAATTTCCGCGTGTGCCGGGAAGCGGCGCGCGCGCCGCCCGCATTGCGTAAGGCGAAGCGATCACCGCCGGCCGGCGACCCTCACGCTGCTCCCGCCGCCCTGCGGATGGCGTAGAGCGAGACGTTGCCGTACCCCTTGGCGAGCGGCACGCTGCCGACGTAATCGCGCGCGTAGGGCGCATTCGTCTCGAGCGCCAGGGCCGCGGCAAAGGGCTCGGTGACGTAGACCGAGCCGACCGGGGTGATCGGCTCGATGCGCGCCGCGCGGGTCACGTGGGCGCCGAAGAAGGCGGTGCGATCGAGCACCGGGTCGGTCATCTCGTTGACCGGCCCGTAGTGGCAGCCGATGCGCAGCGCCGTGTTCGCCGGCAAAGCACTCCGCGCCAAATCGACGCGCGCCACGCGCTCCTGGATGGCAAGCGCGCAGGCGGTCGCCGCCTCGACATCGTCGAAGACGATGAAGAGCCCGTCGCCCCAGGTATTGCACCACAGCACGTGCTCGCGGAAGCCGCGGATGGCGCCGCCCATCGCACCCAGCACCTCCTGCACGAAGGCCGGGATCTGCCGCTCCGTCAGCTTGCTGAAGCCGCGCACGTCGCCGAAGAGAAAGGCGCAGAGCCGCCGCCCCTCGCCCGCGAGCGGCCCGCTCGGCCCCTCCGGCACCTCGACGCAAGGCCGCCTCGTGCCGTCGGGCGCGATGACCAAGGTGGGATGCCCGGCCGCGCGCCAGATGCGCACTTCCGCCCCCGTGCCGGCCAAGCCATGCGAATGGTCGGGCGGCGTGCCGTCCCATAAGGCGATCTGCATCGCCTCGCCGTCGAGGAAGTCGGCGCGCTGCAAGGCCATCCCCATGGCGTAGCGGCCGCCATAGGAGAAGAGCGCGCTCGAGCCGGCGAAGTCGTCGCTCGTCGCCACTACCACGCGGCTCGCGCGCTTGAGGCAGGCCTCGAAGCGCTCGAGCCAGCGCTCACCCGCGGGCGCCACCGAGACCGCGCGGAACTCCTTGAGCTCGAAAGGGATGACGAGATGAAGCTCGGCCCCGCGCGCGAGCAGCGCCTCGGCGAAGAGCACGTCGGCCCCCGCCGCGAGCGAGCCGTAGCCGTAACCCACGTTTCGTTCCGCGAGTGCCTCGTTGATCGCGCGGGCCGCGGCCGGCTCGTCGCTCTCCTTGAAGTGCCGCCCGATGAGATGGCCGACGTAATGGATGACGGGTGCGGGTGCCAGTGGTGCGAGGATGCCCTCGTCGAGACCGAGCTGGCGGCAGGTCCGGCGCAGCTGCCGCCGCGTCGCCGCGCGCCCCTGCTGATCGATCGGCCGCACATCGGCGGCGCGGCCGATGAGCGCGCGCGCGGCAGCGACATTACCGAGAATCAATTGCGCCTCGGCCTGCGTCGCCAGGCCGTAATAGTCGACGGCCTTGCAGGCGGCGAGTACTGCGTCCGCCGTGCGGCGCGCCTCGGCGTCGCGGCCGGCCCAGAGCAGGAGGGCCGCGGCATTGACGCCGGGATAGGGGTCGCGGCTCAGCGCGAAGACCTGCGCGTAGGCAGCGCCGGCGGCCTCCAGCCGCTCGTTGCGCCGGCTCGAGGAGTCGGCGAGCGCCACATCCTTGAGCAGGCGCGCCTGGAGCGAGGGAAGGTCGACCGCAAGTTTGGCGTCGTCAGTTGTCGCCTCGCCCAACGCCCACTTGCCATAGAGGTCGAGCGCGCGCGCGGTGGCGCCGGCACGCGCCATGGCGAGCAGGGCGCGATGCTTGTAGGCGAGAACATCCGGGAATTCCTCGACGGCGCGATGGGCGAGATCGCAGGCGACGATCAGGTCGCCCCGCCGCATGGCCGCGTCGATCTCGGCGAGGCGTGCCGCCCCCTCTTCGCCCCCTTGCGCCGCCATGCTCCCTCTGCTGCTGTCCGCCTTTCCGCATGAAGGCGGCATTTCCTTGCGGCGTAGAGCGCCGCCTGCCGCGAGAGAGCATAGCCGACCCCTCGCCCTCGGCGAAAGCCGCTAATTGGCTCGGGCGGCCTCCCGTAGCGATTCAGCGATTGTCCTTTGCCGTGTTACACTTTCGTGCCTGCCGGAGAAGCGTATTGCAGAAGGGTCGGCCGAGGCGCTCCGAGGCTGGATGCTCTGAAGGAAGTCAGCCGCTCGGGCAAGAGGGACCAACCGAATGGCACAACCGCTCAGGATCTTCATTTCCTCGCCCGGCGACGTCGAGGAAGAGCGTCGGCGCGCGGCGATCGTCGTGGGCAGGCTCGCCCGCGAATTCGCGCGCTTCTTCGACATCAAGCCGGTGCTTTGGGAATACGAGCCCATGCTCGCATCGGGCCACTTCCAGGACATCATCGAGCCGCCTTCGCGCTCCGACATCGAGGTCGTGATCCTGTGGTCGCGCCTGGGTACGCCGCTGCCGGCCGAGCGTTACCGCGGGATCGATGGACGGGCGCCGGTCACCGGCACGGAATGGGAGTTCGAGGACGCGCTCAAGGCGCACCGCGAGCGCGGCGCCCCGGACCTCCTGGTCTACCGCAAGAAGACCAAGGGAATCGCCGAGTTCGACAGCACGGAGGAGCTCGAGGCGGCGGCACTGCAGCGCAAGGCGCTCGAGCAGTTCTGGGACCGCTACTTCGGCAGCGCTCAGAGCGGCTTCAAGGCGGCGTTCAACCTCTTCACGGACCGCGACGAGTTCGAGCAAATGCTCGAGTCGCACCTGAGGGCGCTCATCCGCGAGCGCCTGCCGCGGCTCGCAGAGTCGCGCCGAGCCTCCGGCGAGATCGCCTGGCATCAAGGCTCGCCCTATCGCGGGCTCCAGTACTTCGATCTCGAGCACGCGCCGATCTTCTTCGGTCGCGCGCGCGCGCAACGCCAGGTGACCGAGGCGCTGGCGCGCCGCGCGGCCGAGGGCTCTGCCTTCGTGCTCGTCTTGGGCATGAGCGGCTGCGGCAAGTCCTCGCTCGTGCGCGCCGGCGTGCTGCCCGAGCTGATGACGCCGGGCGTGGTGAGCGGCGTCGGGATGTGGCGGCACTGCGTGTTCCGGCCGAGCGAAGGCGAGGGCGAGCTGATCGGCGGGCTCATCCGGGCGCTGGCGGAGCGGGGGCAGGCTCTGCCCGAGCTCTTGGAGGGCGGCCTCAGCGTCGAGCAGGTGAGCGCTCTCGTGCGCGACGTGCCGCATCAGGCGGCGGTGACGATCGCACCGAGCCTCAAGCGCGCGGCCGAGCGCGTCAAGGGTATGAGCGGCGAAGGCCGCCTCATCCTCGTCATCGATCAATTGGAGGAAATGTTCTCGCTCCCCTCGGTCGACAAGGAGGCGCGCGAGCGCTTCGTGGCGCTCATTGCAGCGCTTGCGGAGAGTCGAGCCGTGTGGGTGATCGGCGTGATGCGCAGCGACTTCTACCACCGCGCCGCCGAGTTGCCGGTGCTGGTGCGGCTTGCGGCCGGCCGGGGAAGCTACCTGCTCACCGAGCCGAACGCCGCGGAGATCGCGGAGATGATCCATCTGCCGGCGGCGGCCGCCGGGCTCGCCTTCGAGGAGGACGCGGAGAGCGGAGAGCGGCTCGACCGGGTGCTGCAGGAGGCGGCGGCGCGGGAGCCGGGGGCGTTGCCGCTTCTCGAGTTCGCGCTCGACCAGCTCTACCGCAAGGACATCGAGGAAAAACACGGAGAGGTCCTGACCTTCGCGAGCTACCGCGATCTCGGCGAGCTAAGGGGTGCAGTGGCGCGCCATGCGGACGAGGTGTGCGACGCCTTGCCGGCGGACGCGCGAGCAGCGCTTCCGAGCGTATTGCGCGCGCTGGTCACCATGGGTTCCGGGGAGGACCGGGCCATCGCGCGCGCAGTGCGCCGCGACGAGATCGCCACCAATGCGGCCCGGACCGCCGCGATCGACCGCCTGATCGAGGAGCGCCTGCTCGTGAGCAGCGAAGAGGCGGGCGCGGGGCAGGTTCGTCTCGCGCACGATATGCTCATCACCAGCTGGCCGCGCCTCAGGGATCTCGTGACCGAGGATCGCGACTTTCTGCGCACGCGCGAGCGGGTCGACCAGGCGGCGGCGGAATGGGAGCGGCGCGGCCGCGCCGACGACTTCCTCCTGCCGGGCGGCCGCTCGCTCGCCGAGGCCGAGGATCTGCTCGCGCGGCGCAGCGAGGATATCGAGAGCCGCGACCGTGTCTTCATCGAGACCTCGATTCGGCGCGAGCGCGCGCAGCGAGAGCGGCGCCTGCGGCAAACGCGCGCGGTCGCCGCCGTGATGGGGCTTCTTGCCGTCGTCGCCGCCGGCTTCGGCTGGTACGCCTACGACCGCCGCACCGCGGCGGAGCGCAATTACGAGGTCGCCGTGCGCGCGGCTCAAACGCTCGTCCGCGACGTGGCGGACCGCCTGCGCGACCTCGGCCTGCCCGCAGCCAGCGTGCGCGACATCCTGACGGGGGCCGACTCGCTTTACAAAGACCTCATTCTCGACGCCGCCTCGCGGCCCGACCTTCTCGGCCGGCAGGCGGAGACGCTGATGTCGCTCGCCGACACCTATGCCGCACTCGGGGATACCGGTGCCGAGCGCAAGCGGGCCGAAGAGGCGCGCGCGACCTTCCTCGATCTCATCGCAAAGAACCCGAACGACACGACCTGGCAGCGCGACCTTTCCATCAGCCAAAACAAGGTCGGAGACGCGCTTCGCGCCCAGGGAGAGCTGGCCGGCGCGCTCGAGAGCTATCGCGCCGGCATGGACACCATGGAGAAGCTCGCGGCGCGCGATGCTTCCAACAACGTCTGGCAGCGCGATCTC
>DATEQI010000060.1:0-2163 GCA_035272805.1 Alphaproteobacteria bacterium
GGCGCGGATGGCGCGCAGCACCTGGCTCTCGCCCGCGGCGTTGCCGGTCTCCTGCGGCCTCTCGCCTGCTCCCTCCGACATCGCATCCTCGTTGCGCGCACCGGTGAGACATGCGAGGAGAGCGGATTGCTCGGGCCGGACGGCCGTGAGACTCTGGCGCCAGGCGAGCGCTCCCGCCTCCTCGGCGACCGCCGGACTGAGGGAGATGGCGCGGAGGCGCGCGCATGCTCCGGCCAGGCCGGCGGCTTCAGCGAGACTAACAAAGGTCGCCGCCGTGCGGGGGGAAAAAAACAGCACGGCATCGAGCTCACCCGCGGCGAGTGCCGCGCGCGTCGCTTGCTGAAGTGCGCTTGCCGGCACGGCCTCGTAGAGCACCACGCGGCGTAGGGTGAAGCCGTCGGCAGCGAGGAGCTCGGCGAGCTCGCCCTTGACCACGGCACCGGCGCCATGAAGGAGCGCGCCGCGCCGCGGATCGAGCCTTGCCCGCACCAGGCGGGCGAGATCGGCAAGCGCACCTTGGGCGCTCTCGACCTCGGTGAAGCCGGCCGCACGCGCAACCTCGGCCGTGCGCGCGCCGACGGCATAGACGGGAAGCGTGCGGCCGGACTCCCTCTCGGCGAAGGCGCGCACGCCATTGGCCGAGGTGAAGATGAGCGCCTGCACCCCAGCGAGGGAAAGCTCGACCGACGGCAGCGGCCGGATCTCGAGAAGCGGGTCGATGAGCGAGGCGATGCCGCGCTCGGCCAGGAGGGCGGCGAGCGCCTGCGCTTCCTCGAGGGGGCGCGTGATGAGGACCCGCATCGGCAAGCTCTACCCCGCCCAGAGCTGGAAGAAAAGGGCAAGGAAAGAGGTGCGATCGCCCTCGGCTCCCCTTAAACTGCCGCCCCCATGATCGTGCTTGGCATCGAGACGAGCTGCGACGAGACGGCGGCGGCGGTCGTGCGGGACGACCGCACGGTCCTCGCCGAGCGCCTGCTCTCGCAGCTCGCGGAGCACAGCCTCTACGGCGGCATCGTGCCCGAGATCGCGGCGCGCGCGCACCTGGAGCATCTCGACCGCCTGATCGCAGAAACCATGGCCGCGGCGGGACTGAGCTTCACAGCGCTCGACGGCATCGCCGCGACCGGCGGGCCGGGCCTCATCGGCGGCGTCATCGTCGGCGTCACCACGGCAAAGGCGATCGCCGCCGTCACCGGCAAGCCCTTCCTCGCCATCAACCACCTCGAGGGCCACGCGCTTTCCGCGCGCCTCACCGCCGAGCTGCCGTTTCCCTATCTCTTGCTCCTCGTCTCGGGCGGCCACTGCCAGCTCCTCGCCGTCGAGGGGGTCGGCCGCTACAAGAGGCTCGGCACCACGCTCGACGACGCGGTCGGCGAGGCCTTCGACAAATGCGCGAAGCTCTTGGGCCTCGGCTATCCCGGCGGACCGGCGATCGAGCGCCTCGCGCGCGAAGGCAACGCGCAGAAGTACCGGCTGCCGCGGCCGCTCATCGGCCGGCCCGGCTGCGACTTTTCCTTCTCAGGCCTCAAGACCGCGATGCGGCAGACAATCGAAGCGCTCGGTGCCAAGGAGCGGACGGACGACGGCGGCCTCGAGCGCAAGACCGTCGCCGATCTCGCCGCGAGCTTCCAGGCCGCCGTCGCCGACGTGCTCGCCGACCGCACGCGGCATGCGATGGCCGCTTTCCGCAAACGCTATCCGCAAACTGCCATGCTCGTCGCGGCCGGCGGGGTAGCCGCCAACGAGACGTTGAGGAAGCGGCTCGAGGCGACGGCGGCTGCGGCGGGCTTCGCCTTCCTGGCACCGCCGCAGAGGCTTTGCACCGACAATGGCGCCATGATCGCCTGGGCCGGCATCGAGCGCCTGCGCCTCGGCCTCACCGACGCGCTCGACTTCGCGCCGCGGCCGCGCTGGCCGCTCGACCCGAACGCGCCCAAGGCGATCGGCGCGGGGGTCAAGGCTTAGAGCATTTTCTCGGTAAGCGGACACAACGTTCCCCCTCACCCTGCCCTCTCCCCCTGAAGGGCTATCGGATTCACACATCGCGAAGGCCCAGAGTGGTTCCATATTTGATGGCTTGGAAGTCTTGCAGGCCTCGTCGCATGACCTGGGGGCCGGGCTTGCCATAGTAGCCGGTCCAGCCGCCGAGGCGGGCGATGACCC
>DATEQI010000061.1:0-22506 GCA_035272805.1 Alphaproteobacteria bacterium
TTGCCCAAGTCCCCATCCTTCGAGACGCGTCGCAAGCGCGACGCTCCTCAGGATGAGGACTTGGAGCTTGGGTTTCACCTCATCCTGAGGAGGCCGCGAAGCGGCCGTCTCGAAGGATGAGGTGAAACTGACCCACTACCGCCGTCGCGGCGCGCTTGTGGAGCCTTTTGCGCTAAGCTAAGGTTTTGCGCGCACGAAGATAAGAAAGGCCGCTAGCGCGACCGGGAAATAGCCGTGCGCGCCGCTTTGCCAAGCTAGTGCCGCAGGGGCTCCAAGCGCCCGCGGCTGAAACGGGAGGCAGGATCCATGCTCAAAAGATTGGCACTCGCCTTGGTCCCGGCGTTCGTCGCAACGGCGCTTTGCGCCGGCTCGGCCGAGGCCGGCAAGAAGGATGACACCCTCAACATCGCCTGGGACCAGCCGATCGACAACGCGGATGCTTATTTCAACACCAACCGCGAAGGCATCCTCTTCGCGCGCCTGGTTTGGGACCAGCTCATCGAGCGCGACCCGGTGACCTTCGAATACAAGCCCGAGCTCGCCACCGCCTGGCACTGGCTCGACGACGTGACGCTCGAGTTCGAGCTGCGCCAGGGGGTCAAATTCCACGACGGACAGCCCTTCGATGCGGACGACGTGGTCTACACCCTCAACTTCGTCTCAGACCCGGCGAACAAGGTGCTCAACACCACCAACGTCGCCTGGATCAAGAACGCGGAGAAGATCGACCAGTACAAGGTACGCATCCACCTGAAGGCGCCCTTCCCGGCGGCCCTCGAATACGTCTCCGGCCCGATGCCGATCTACCCGCACGTCTACTATGCCAAGGTCGGGCCCGACGGCATGGGCAAGAAGCCCATCGGCAGCGGCCCCTACAAGGTCGAGAACCTCGAGTCCGGCAAGTCCGCGACCTTCGTCAAGAATGCCGACTACTGGGAGGGGAGCCCCAAGGGCAAGCCCAAGATCGGGAAGATCTACGAGCGCTTCATCCCGGAGAAGACCACCCAGATCGCCGAGCTGCTCTCGGGCGGGCTCGATTGGATGTGGTACGTGCCGACCGACCAGGTGGCGAACATCAAGAAGGTCAAGGGCTTGAACACGGTCGACGGCGAGACGATGCGCTCCGGCTACATCTTCTTCGACGCGGCCGGCCGCTCGGGCAAATCCCCGCTCCAGGACGTGCGCGTCAGGCGCGCGATCGCTTACGCGATCAACCGCGAGGAGTTCACCAAGACCTTCTTCGCGCCCTCCGCGCACGTGCTCAGGGCACCCTGCTTCACGACCCAGTTCGGCTGCTACCAGGAGGCGAACCAATACGTTTACGACCTCGAAAAGGCCAAGGCGTTGATGAAGGAGGCCGGCTACGAAAACGGCTTCGATACCCAGCTCTACGCCTTCCGCCAGCCGCGCAGCTGGGAGGACGCGCTCGCCGGCTATATGCGCGCGATCGGCGTTCGTGCCAACATCCAGCTCCTCGAATATCCGACTTTCCGCAACAAGAACCACGAAGGGGTGACGCCGATCTCCTTCGGCGACTGGGGCTCCTATTCGATCAACGATGCCTCCGCCATCCTCGGCAACTTCTTCACCGGCTCGGCCGACGATTTCACCGGCGACAAGGAGCTCGCGGAGACCGTGCACGCGGCCGACACCAATCCGCACGCGAACAACCGGCAAGCACTCTACAAGAAGGCGATCGAGCGGATCATGGACCAGATGTACATGCTGCCCATGAACTCCTACGCCATCTATTACGCCTACACGACCGATCTCGACTTCACCCCCTTCAAGGACGAGATCCCGCGCTATTACCTCTACGGGTGGAAGTGAGAAGCGGGAACTATCGATGTATGGCACACCCCCCACCCATCGGCCGCTCCTCAACGGGCGGCCGATCCCCCTCAAGGGGGGAGGGAAGCTGCATAGCATGACAAGAGAAATCCCCCTCCCCCTTGAAGGGGGAGGGTGGGGAGGGGGTGACATTCGAACTCTCGAAAGTCGGCGCTAGTTGCTCGCGTACTTCCTCAAGCGAAGCCTGGTAGCCCTTCTGGTCGCGATCACCGTCTCGATCATCAGCTTCATGCTGCTGCACCTCTCGGGCGATCTCGCCCAGGCGCTCGCGGGGCCGGCCGCCACGGCGGCCGACGTCGCGCAGGTGCGCAAGGCCTACGGCCTCGACCGGCCGCTGCCGGTGCAGTACCTCGAATGGGGCGTTAAGGCGCTCAGCGGCGACTTCGGCCAATCCTTCTTCAACCGGGAGCCGGTGTTCGACATGATCGCCGAGCGCCTGCCGATCACGATGACGCTCGGCGCCACTGCGCTCGCGCTGGCGTTAGCACTCTCGATTCCGCTCGGCATCGTCGCCGCCGTCAGGCCGAACACCTGGCTCGATCGTCTGGCCCTCACGGTTTCCGTGTTCGGCCAGGCGCTGCCGAGCTTCTGGTTCGGCCTGTTGCTGATCATTCTCTTCGGGCTCGAGCTGCGCTGGCTGCCGGTCTCCGGTACCGGGGGCTGGCGCTATTACGTGATGCCCTCGATCACGCTCGCCTATTACGCCACGCCGGCGTTCATGCGGCTCACCCGCGCCGGCATGCTCGAGGTGCTCGCCTCCGATTACATCCGCACCGCGCGCGCCAAGGGCCTGCGCCCGGCGAGCGTGCTCTTCAAGCACGCGCTGCGCAACGCGATCATCCCGGTCGTCGCCGTGGCCGCCGTTCAGTTCGGCTTCCTCCTCGGCGGCTCGATCGTGGTGGAGAGCGTCTTCTCGCTCCACGGCGTCGGCTATCTCGCCTGGGAGGCGATCAGCCGCGCCGATTTCCCGGTCGTGCAGGCGATCGTGCTGGTGCTCGCATGCATCTATATCGTGCTGACGCTTTTCGCCGACATGCTCAACGCCTTCCTCGATCCGCGCATCCGCGTGCGCTGAGGTGCCGCCCGGATGAGCGTCGAGAGCTTCATCGGCATCGGCGACCGCCTCCAGCCCTCGGCGGCGACGATCCTGCGCCGCCGCGTCTTCGGCCACACCACCTTCGTCTTCGGCGCAGGCACGCTGGCCTTCATCCTGCTCGTGGCCCTTAACGCCTCCTGGCTCGCGCCGCACGATCCTTATGCCCAGGATCTCCCTCAGCGCCTCATCCCGCCGATCTGGAGCGCGGAGGGCAGCTGGACGCACGTGCTCGGCACCGACCAGCTCGGCCGCGACTATCTGAGCCGCCTCATCTACGGCACGCGCATCTCGCTCCTCATCGGCACCGCGGCGATGGCGATGTCGGGGCTCATCGGCACTACGCTCGGCGTGCTCGCGGGCTATTTCGGCGGCCGCATCGATCTCGCCATCAACTTCATCATCACCACGCGGCTCGCCATGCCCATCATCCTGGTGGCCCTCGCCGTGGCGGCACTCGCCGGCAGCTCGCTCGAGAACGTGATCCTCGTGCTCGGCCTCCTCCTGTGGGACCGCTTCGCCGTGGTGACGCGCAGCGTCACCCTCCAGGTCCGCGGCCTCGATTATGTCGCGGCCGCCCAGGCGGTCGGCTGCTCGAGCCTGCGCGTGGTGGCGAGCGAGATCCTGCCCAACATCCTCAATGCCATCATCGTGGTCGCCACGCTCGAGATGGCGAACGCGATCCTGCTCGAGGCGGCACTCTCGTTTCTCGGCGTCGGCGTGCCCTCGCCGCTGCCCTCCTGGGGCCTGATGATCGCCGAGGGGAAGGAGTACATGTTCTTCACCCCCTGGGTGATCACCGTCCCGGGCGTGGCCCTCTTCACGCTCGTGCTTGCCATCAACCTCTTGGGCGACGGCGTGCGCGACCTGACCGCGCCGGAGCACCGCAATTGACGGCCCTTCTCGCCGTCGAGGAGCTCCATGTCGAGATTCCGCTCGCGCTGGGCACGCTCCGCCCCGTACGCGGCGTGAGCTTCGAGATCGAGCGCGGCAAGACGCTCTCGATCGTGGGCGAATCCGGCTGCGGGAAATCGCTCACCTCGCTCGCCATCATGAACCTCCTGCCGCGCGGCGCCCGGCGCACGGCAACTCGGCTCAGCTACGGCGGCAGCGACCTCCTCGGCCTCGACGAGCGCGCGATGGCGGACCTGCGCGGCAACGAGATCGCCATGATCTTCCAGGAGCCGATGACGAGCCTCAATCCGGCCTTCACCATCGGCAATCAGCTCGAGGAGGCGCTCCTGCGCCATCGCAAAGTCGCGCGGACCGAGGCGCGCGCGCGCGCCGTCTATTTGCTCGAGAAGGTCGGCATCACCGCGGCACCCGAGCGGCTGCGCCAATATCCCCACCAGCTCTCCGGCGGCCTGCGCCAGCGCGTGATGATCGCGATGGCGCTCATGTGCGGGCCCAAGCTGATCATCGCGGACGAGCCGACGACGGCCCTCGACGTCACCATCCAGGCGCAGATCCTCCATCTCCTCGCCGCCCTCAGGCGCGAGTTCGAGATGGGCGTCATCCTCATCACCCACGATCTCGGCGTGGTCGCCCGCATCGCCGACCGCGTGGCCGTGATGTATGCCGGCGAGATCGTCGAGAGCGGGAGTGTGGAGGAGATCTTCGCGCGGCCGCTCCACCCCTACACGCAGGGCCTGATGCGCTGCATCCCGGTACCCGGCAGGAGCCGGCGCGGCGAGCATCTCGGCTCGATTCCGGGCATGGTGCCGAGCCTCATCGGCGCGCTCCGCGGCTGCGCCTTCAGCAACCGCTGCAGCCATGCCTTCGAGCGCTGCGCCGTCGAGAGCGTGCCGCTCCGCGAGATCGCCCCGGACCGCGCCTACCGTTGCCTGCTGTCGGCCGAGGCGTGCGCGCGGAATGCGCTTGAGGCCGCCGCGCAATGACGCCGCCCGTGCTCGAAATCCGCGAAGTCGAGCGCCGCTTCTGGGTCTCGGGCGGCGCCTTCAAGGCGACGCGCGCGCTCTCTGCGGTCGCAGGCGTCAGCCTCGCCGTCAGGCGTGGCGAGGTGCTCGGCCTCGTCGGCGAGTCGGGCTGCGGCAAGACCACACTCGCCCGCATGATGCTCGGCCTCTTGAAGCCGACGAGCGGGACGATCCTCTTCGGCGGCGAGCCGATCGAGACGCTCGACCGCGCGGCTCTTGCCCGGCGCGTGCAGCCCGTCTTCCAGGATCCCTACTCCTCGCTCAATCCGCGCAAGAGCATCGGCAGCATCATCGGGCTCCCCTTGCGCGTGCACAAGCTGGGGACGCGCGCCGAGTGGCGCCAAAGGATCGAAGAGATGATGGACCGCGTGGGGCTCGCGCGGCGCCTCTACCGCAGCTATCCGAGCCAGCTCTCGGGCGGCCAGCGTCAACGCGTGGCGATCGCGCGCGCGCTCATCATGCGCCCGGAAGTCGTGATCTGCGACGAGCCGACCTCGGCCCTCGACGTCTCGGTGCAATCGCAGATCCTCAATCTGCTGCAGGACCTGCAGCGGGATTTCAATCTCACCTATGTGGTGATCAGCCACAATCTCGCCGTCGTCGAGCATCTGGCGACGCGGGTCGCGGTCATGTATCTCGGCCGCATCGTCGAGGAGAACGAGACGACCGCCCTCTTCCGCGCGCCGCGCCATCCCTACACAGAGGCGCTCCTCGCCTCGGTGCTGACGCCGGAGCCGGGCCTCGGCGTGCCCGACACGCACCTCGGCATCGCCTTCCCGAACCCGCTGGAGCCGCCCGCGGGCTGCCCCTTCCACCCGCGCTGCCCCCATGCCACGGCCCTCTGCGCCGCGCGGGCACCCGAGCGGCACAGCTTCGACGGCGCCATCGCGGAGTGCCACCTTTACGATGAGATCGGCGTGAATGAAGACAAATTAGTAATTCGATAGGGTTGTGAGGCGCTAAGTCTCGAAGGTTTTCCCCAAAGGCGGCCGCGCGCGGGTATCCGAACGTGACGTCGCGCCGAGGAAGATCAGCCTCCACGACACTGGGAAATCACGATCATATCGACGAAAGTCTAGCTCCTGCTCGACTCCGCCGCCTTGGCTGATTCAGGGAGTGTGTGGCTCTACATGTAGGTTGAAGCAATATCTGCCGCTCCCATGCTTCCAGCCATTCGGGTCATAACTTGATGTCCCTTCGTCCGCCACGGTGTCGAAATGAGCGCACAGCTCATAGGTCGTGGCATCCTTGATCGCATATTCATAAGGTTGCCCGGAAGCGTCCTTCAAACGCACGTTTGACGTAAAGGGATCAGGCTGTCGGAGTATATCCAGACTTTCGCGCGGAAGCTGTTTGTGTATGCGCTGATAATTCTCGATGGCTTTCGAAAGTATCAGCAATTCACGAACTCTCGCCGCATCGTTCCTCTTGAGCCGCGCCTGAGCCGGCGATTCCATAAGACTGAGACTGGCGGCAATCGCTCCGGCGACGACGACACTCATGAAGATGGCAAAGAGCGAGGATGGCGCCACCCTCATGAACTTGCCTCCTGTCGTACGTCCCAGAGGAAATAAAGAAAAATGCCGCCCGCGAGGATGGCCACGGTCAGCACCTTGAGGAGGAACCGGCTCGTGAGTTCGCCGCCCAACGCATTATAGACAAGGCCGGTCAAATCAGCCACCAACGAAAAGGCCGCAACGTAAAGGGTAATATAGGTCAGCCATTTTCGCGGTTTTGAGCTGCGCCGGACAGGGTCGGCGGCAATCTTCTTGTTGATCGAGCGGAACGTGAGGAAGAACACCGGGAACGTCACGACAAGGGAGGACAGGTTCCAACGCACCGCGTCGAAGAAAGAATAGGAGGCAGCCTGAAGGGGATCCGGGATCAGGTGATTGATGAATGCGAAAACCAACGCTCCCACATCGTAGGCGGTGGCATAGAGCGCCGAGAACATGACGAGATAAATGAAAACTTCCTGCGCTGAAAGATAGGGTTTGGGCCGCGGCACGGGTACCGAGAAAGGAACATCGGCAAAAGCGTCAAGGACTGCCTTGATATCCGCCTTCATCCATCCGGCCTTCTCCAAAGCGCTGGCAATTTCCCCGCGCCCGACATTCTTTGCCAGCGCATCACGGGTGAATGCGAGCAATTCGGCATTCATCTTGCTCTCCTATCAGGAAGACCATCTTCTTGCTTCTTGCTCTATAAAGAAATCAGGCAACTTGGTCGATCATCGGAAGACATTGGCATGGCAGACGCCTTAGCCGATATTCTAAATGACCAGGGATCGGCATGAACGATAGCTTTTTGCTGGGGTATCCGGAAGCCGAAAGACGACGTGCGGGATGCTTCCCGCGTGCTGAGCCCCGCAAACCATTCCAGAGCGGCCGATTTGGTCCTTTTCCTCGTCATTCAGACACACTCCTCCCGTGGTGATGACGCGCCCGAACGTCCCAGTTCCTGCGCTGGGATCGGTTTTGGTCGCAGGCCGTCGTTTAGCCGCAGAATTTCCCCAAACGACTTCCCTGGCACCGCGAGCTCGGCCATCCGGAAGGTGACGTAGCGATAGTGCCTTACCACCTTGGCGCCGATCTTGATGAGCCTCTCCCGCAGGCTGGTCAACGACCGCCGCTCCACCGCCTTGGGCATCGCCAGCGTCCGCATGAAGTTGCCGAGATTGTAGGCGAGCGCATGAAGTTGAAGGTGGACGGCACTGGTGGCGAAGGAGCGGCACGACAGCCGGGTCCATTTGATCGCGCCCTTGCCCTCTTTTTTCGATCCCCCCGCTGGGTCCGCCATGGCTGCCCCGTTCGATCTGCGACAAGATGCTGAATATCATACCAGAATCGAAGTAAGCGCACTCAAAATCGCGGCATCATCCGTGGAATGCGGGATAAAATGTTCTTGGCTCGACGAGCCCGGTAGGGTCAATGCCAATAATCCAGCTTCTCGATTGCCTCTCGGCTTCATCGCGAGCAACGCCCCGCCGCTGCAGAGTCCGTAGGTAATTCACGGCTTCTCGTGCCCGAGGATGTCAGCCGCGACGTTCTCAGGTACGTGGGCGTTCTCTACCATCGTGGCCACGGTCCTACGGATCGAATGTAAGACATGCTGAGGGCCGAAGCCGTGCGCCGTCTTGAGCCAGTCAAACCGCTTCCCGATTGCACCACCGCGATCGCCGTACTTGTTAGGGTTCAGGCACGAGAGCACATAACCATCCGTGCTCGCTTCGACGAGGCGCTCCATAGTCGGCGCCAGCCGCGAATGGATGGGAACTTGCCCCCACCCCGCCGCTGTCTTTACGATGACTCCAGCGCCGAGGCATGCCGTCCCGTCGCGTGACGGAATTGTGCGAATGAGTTGCATCGATCGAGGAGGAAAGGACCGCCGCCATGCCGACCGCCGCTACGCTCCATCCCGACCTTGTCATCCGCTCGGCGCTCCTCATCGACGGCGGCGGCGCGCCGGGTGTGGTAGGCGATCTCGCCATCAAGGACGATCGCATCATAGCTATCGGCGAGCTCGGCACGCTCAAGGGTGGGGTGGAGATCGCGGCGGCCGGCAAGGCGTTGGCTCCCGGCTTCATCGACGTGCACACCCACGATGACCGCGCGCTGCTCTCCGATCCGCTCATGGCCTGCAAGGTGAGCCAGGGCGTCACCACGGTCGTCACCGGCAACTGCGGCGTGAGCCTTGCCCCGCTCGAGATCAGGCACCGGCCCCCGCCACCGCTCGACCTCGTGGGCGAGGCGCCCGAGCATTATTTCGCGAGCTTCGCCGACTATCTCGCAGCACTCGACAGCACCCCGCCCGCGCTCAACGCCGCGTGCCAAGTCGGCCATTCGAGCTTGCGCCTGGGGGCCATGGACCGCCTCGACCGCCCGGCGACCACGGGCGAGATCGCCGTCATGCGCCGGCGCCTCGAGCACTCCCTCGAGGCGGGCGCCATCGGGCTCTCGACCGGCCTGTGGTACGAGCCCGCGGCGGCCGCACCGACCGAGGAGGTGATCGAGCTCGCGAGGGCCTTGAAGCCGCCCGGCGCCATCCACACGACCCATATGCGGGACGAGGCCGAGCACGTGCTCGACTCCTTGGCGGAGACCTTCGCCATCGGCAAGGCGGCGGAGGTGCCGGTCGTGATCTCCCACCACAAGGTGAGCGGGGTGGCGAACCACGGCCGCACGCGCGAGACCTTGGCCCTCATCGACAAGGCGCGCCGGGAGCAGCCCCTCGGGCTCGACGTCTATCCCTATATCGCGGGCTCGACGGTGCTGCGGGCAAACCGCATGGGCCTCGCGAGCAAGGTGATCGTCACCTGGTCGCGCGCGCGGCCGGAATTCGCGGGCCAGGACATCGTCGCGATCGCGGACAAGATGGGCTGCGGGATCGAGGAAGCGGTCGAGAAGCTGCAGCCCGCGGGTGCGATCTATTTCATGATGGACGAGGCGGACGTGCGCCGCGTGCTGAGCTATCCCTACGCCATGATCGGCTCGGACGGACTGCCGCACGACGAGCACCCGCACCCGCGCCTGTGGGGAACATTCCCGCGCGTGCTCGGGCACTATGCCCGCGACATAGGGCTCTTCACCCTCGAGGAGGCGGTGCGCCGCATGACGAGCCTGCCCGCGGCCAAGTTCGGGCTCAGCGGGCGCGGCACCCTCCGTCCCGGCGCTTACGCGGACCTCGTCCTCTTCGACCCCGCGACCGTGGCCGACCTCGCCAGCTTCGAGAAGCCCAAGACGCCCGCGGCCGGCATCGATACCGTCTGGGTCAACGGCCGCGCCGTGTGGCGCGCGGGCCGGTCGACCGGTGCGCGGCCCGGACGCGCGCTGCGCTTGAGCGCGCTCGGCCCCATGGGCGGCGACAAATTGCCGAATTAAAGAGATTGCACCACGGAGAACACGGAGACCACGGAGAAGGATTTAATTTTTTCCTTCTTCTCCGTGTCCTCCGTGTCCTCCGTGGTAAAAAACGTCTTGAGCGGAGAATCGGGAGGGCCTGAGCCGATGAGCAAGCGCGTCCTCATTGCCTCGATCATGCACGAGACGAACACCTTCAGCCGCCAGGCCACGGACCTCGAGGCCTTCCGCCGCCGCTACGACCACCGCGGCGAGGCCATCCCGGCCGCCTTCCGCAACACCCGCTCGGAGATGGGCGCTTTCCTCGACGCGGCAGGTGCCGGCGGCTGGGAGCTCGTCCATCCGGTCGCAGCGGCGGCGACGCCCTCTGGCATGGTCAGCGCGGAGGCGTGGGCCGAGCTGAGCGGCCTGGTGCTCGGGGCCCTCGCTCGCCCGGTCGACGGTATCCTGCTCGCCCTTCACGGTGCGATGGTGACGGAGACGGCCGACGACGCCGAGGGCGATCTCCTCGCGCGTATCCGCGGCAAGCTCGGCCCGGACGTGCCCATCGCCGTGACCCTCGACCTCCACGCCAACGTGACCGAGCGCATGGCCGAGCATGCCAATATCATCACCGCCTATCGCAGCTATCCGCACGTCGACATGTACGAGCGCGGGGCCCAGGCGGCCGATCTCCTCGCGCGCATGATGGAAGGCGAGATCAGGCCGCGCACCGTCGTCGCGCGCCGGCCCACCCTCGACGGCGTCGATCACGGCCGCACCACCTCGCCCGGCCCCATGCGCGACGTGCTCGCGCGCGCGGCACTCTTGGAGAAGGAGCCCGGCATCAACGTGGTGAGCGTGCACGCGGGCTTCGGCTGGGCCGACATCCATGACGCGGGCCCCTCCATCTCGGTGAGCGGCGAGCGCCCGGCCTCCGAACTGCGCATTGTCGCCGAAAGCCTGATGGAGGAGGTCTGGCGCCGGCGTCGAGAGAGCACGCTCAAGCTTCTTCCCATCGCGGACGCGATGGCGCAGGCAAAGGCCTCGGACCCTTCGGGGAAGCCCCTCGTGCTCGCCGACTTCACCGACAATCCCGGCGGCGGGGGCTACGGCGATGCGACCAATCTCCTCCGCGGCATGATCGCGGTCGGCCTCGAGAACGCGGCCTTCGCGCCGATCAGCGATGCCGCGGCGGTGCGCGAATGCCAAGCCGCGGGCGAAGGAGCGACGCTGAGCTTGGCGCTCGGCGGCAAGATCGACGCGAGCTTCGGGGCACCACTCGTGCTCAGCGGGGCCGTGCGGCACCTCGGCAGCGGCGATTTCGTCTGCGACGGGCCGATGTGGAAGGGCCTCAAGATGTCGATGGGCCCGACGGCCGTCCTGCGCGTCGGCGGCATCGACATCGTCATCGCCAGCAACCGCTTCCAGATCACCGACCTGCAGCAGTTCCTCTCGCTCGGCATCGACCCGCGGCTGAAGTCGGTGGTGGCGCTCAAATCGGCCCAGCATTTCCGCGCCGCCTACGAGCCCATCGCGCGCGCGGTCCTCGTCGTCGACTCAGGCGCCCTCACCACGCCGGACTATCGCCGCTTCGCCTACCGCAAGTTGCGGCGTCCGATCTGGCCGCTCGATGATCTCGGGCCTTAGTCCGGCGCCGTCCTTCAGAGAGATCCTCCGGCCGATTGGCATCAAACCCGCATTTCCCGGATGGCGCCGCAATTTGATCATCGCAGTCGGTGATTCCGCTATAGGAATCAATGCGTTGTCATCAGGCAGACGGGGCCGGTAGAAGATCCGGCGGGAGAGCCGAAGGACGGCCCTCTGAAGCTCGCTTTCGATCCCCGCCTCGAGCCGGGTTGCCGCCTCTTCCATTCATCTGATTCCGGCATCCGGCCTTCGATAGGTACCGAGAATCCTGTCCCAGAAGAAATCGATCACGGCGAAATTGCTGGCTGCGTGCTGGTGATGAACGAAATGAAGCTCCTGCTTGCGCCTGAACCATGCAAATCGCTGAAACCATGATCCCTCGACGTGGTATTCCTTGTCAAAGAAGACATGCGCGTAGAAGGACCCAGCGCATGCGATGACCTGAACCACGAAAAGATCGGTCGGCAATATGAAGTACGTGCACGCGCCGACCAGAAACACAGGAATGAAGAAGAAGGGAGTGTTGTTGCCTTCGTCGCCGCGGTACTTCCGCGAGACGAGATGATCATTGGCGTAGTAGGCGTGGTGGAAATTGATGTGGTTACGGAAGAATTTGCCGCCCATTGGATGGTGGCCGAGCTTGTAATGCATCAGTGTCTGCGCAAATGACATGACCAAATGCGTAGCGACGGCAGTCACGAGAAACAGCGGAAGCTCCGCAAGGACCCTCCATACGGTCTGGTGCATCAGCTCTTCCTCGGGTTCAAGAAGTCGAGCTTAGCACATATGACGCAATGCGAAGCACTTAACCGACGTTCCGCAGATGACCAAGGATCGGCGTTTGAACCATTGCGCGCACCTTCAAAGTGTGAGTAGATTACCCTCCGATTTCTCGCTGCGGGAGCCCATCCCATGAGGACAATTTTCCTGCCAAGCGTCATCGCGCTCGCCCTCGGGACATGGGCCGGCGCCGCGCCGGCCGATGCGCAGACACCGCCGGTTTGCCCGCCAGGATACTATTTGGCTGGCGACGGACAGTGCTACCCAGGCGGGCCGCCCGTCTATTCCCCGCCGGTCTACGAGGTCGCGCCGCCGATCTATCAGCCGCCCTTCGTCTTCGACGGGTACGGTCCAGGGATCGGCATAGGCGTGGGCATCGGCGGCAGGGGGTACGGTGGCGGGTTTCGCGGTGGCGGGGGACGCGGTGGACGTCGCTGACCACCCACTCACCATGACATCGCCCAGCAGAAGCTGACGGAGCCAGATTCACATGTTTAACCTCAGCCCTCGACTCAGCAGCGCCCTTACCGCGGCGGCAATTCTCGGCGCGGTCCTGTTCATTCCTCCCTCGGCCGCGATGGCCCAGGCTTCGCCGGCACCGGCACCGGCGGCAAAAGCGACTCCAGCCAATGATCCCCTCGAGGCGCGCATCAAATCGCTCCACAAGGCGCTGCAGATTACCGCCGCCCAGGAGCCGCAATGGCAAGCCGTCGCCGACGTGATGCGCGCTAACGCCGAGACAATCGTCGCGCTGATGGAGGAGCGGGCGGCCAAGGCGAAGACGATGACGGCGATCGACGATCTGAACTCCTACGAGGCGATGGCCGACGCCCATGCGGCGGGCGTGAAGAAGCTCGTCGCCGCCTTCGAGACGCTTTACGCCTCGCTCTCGGACGCGCAGAAGAAGAAGGCCGATGCGGAGTTCCGCCACCGGCAGCCGGTGCGCCCGAAGACGACCGGCTGAGCCGCGGAGGTTTGTCTCACCCGAAAATAACCGTCATTGCGAGCGCAGCGAACCCCGGCGTACGCCGGGGCAGCGCGCCTAGTGCGAAACCCTTTCTGGATTGCTTCGGCACCCTTCGGGCGCCTCGCAATGACAAGTGGTTTCCTGATGTCGTGAATTTCAGAACCAGGACGTCAGCGCTTGCGGAAATATTCCGGGAAGCTTCGCTGCAGATTGCGGAGGATGCGCGCGCGCGCATCTCCTTGCGCAACGACGAGCTTTTCGCCGGTGATGGCCTCGTACACCCTGACGTAGCGGGCGCTGAGCTCGAGGCGCACATCGTCGGGGATCGGCGGGATCGGCTCCTCGTAGGGACGGCAGTGGCTGCCGATCCAGAGCCGTACGTACTCCTTGTCGAGCATCTCCGGCTCCTTGCCCTCGGCGAGGCGCTCCTCGTAGCTCGCGGCGAGCCAGAATCGGCTCGAATCGGGCGTATGCACCTCATCCGCGAGCACGATCTCTCCCGCCTCGTCCAGGCCGAATTCGTACTTGGTATCGACGAGCAGGATGCCGCGCTCAGCCGAGAGCTTCCGGCCGTGCGCGAAGATCTCGAAGCTCGCGGACTTGATGCGCTCCCATTGCCGCTGCGTGCACAGCCCCGCGGCCACGATTCCGCGCTCGCCCACGGGAACATCGTGCGATCCGAGCGGCGCCTTGCTCGTCGGCGTGATCAAGGGGCGCGGCAAGGCGCTGTTCTTGCCGAGGCCGCCCGGCAAGGTGATGCCGCCGAACTCGCGCACGCCGCCTTGGTACTGCACCCATATGCTCGTGCTCGTCGTCCCCGTGAGATAGGCGCGCACCACGACCTCGAGCGGGATCATCTTGAGCGAGCGGCCGACCATGACGTTGGGGTCGGGCACGTCGATCAGATGATTGGGGCAGACCGCGGCGGTCTCGCGAAACCAGAAGCTCGAAAGCAGGGTCAGCACCTGGCCCTTGTGGGGGACCGGCGACAGCATCTGGTCGAAGGCGGACTGGCGGTCGGTCGCGATGATGACGCGTCTTCCGTCCCCGAGGTCGTAGCTGTCGCGGACCTTGCCGCCGTGGAAATTCGGCAGCTCCGGGAAGTATGCCCGCTCGAGGCAGGAGATCATGGAGTTGCTCGACTTTGCCGCTCGGTTGGCGGCCGCGGACCGACTGATGAAGGCACCCTCATCGCGCGACGATACCACGATCGCTACCGCCCGTGACAAGCCGCGACGGATGCGTGAGGCCCAAGGGATCATCGCCGTCAAGCGGCATTACACGCCGGCCGGCTTGACCCTGCACCCTGGAGCGTCGTTCTCAAGCCCCGATATCCGTATGATTTCCATAACAATGTTTTGGTAAGGTGCCCAAGGGCATCCGAAACCACGTTCCAAGCTCGTCGAATTTCGCTTCCGACGCAAGTGTTTGGCCCCAGTCGACCAAGGGAAGAGGCTGACAATGCCGAGGATGATAAGGGCCTTGCTCTCCGCGCTCGCGCTTTCCTCGAAGCAGGGCGTCACGGCCATCGAATACGGTTTGATCGCGGGTCTCATCGCCGTCGCGATCATCGCGGCCGTAACATTGCTAGGCGTCGACCTGAGCGCGACCTTCAACACGGTCGCCGGCCATCTCGGCAGTTCGCCGAGTTGAGCGGCGGCTTTGGGCGGGAGCGCGCTCGCCCCGCCTAAACGCGCCTCGCGGCAGTACAATGAAAGCGCAAGCGTTAATTAAAATTAGTCGCTAATGAAGTTAGAATTATATCCTTCTCCGCGCCACCAACTTTCCCTTCATGAAGCCGCACAGCTCGATCACGTCGCTCACATGGGCAGGCATGACGATGCGCGTGCGCGCCGCCCCCCGGCGCACCTCTTGCGAAGCGAACGGCCGGCCGCCAATGCTCAAGTCCAGCCGGTCGATGTTCCGGCTCGCGACCTCGACGACGACCTCGCGGCCGCGCGGGCGGACATTCGTCCTGAACGCGTAGACCGGCATGGCAGCGAGGATACGCGCCGCGTGGTCGATGAGGTCGCGGTTGCCGCGAAGCAAGTCGTCGCGCGTCATGCGATGGACCTCGTCGGGGACGATGCCGAGCTCCTCGAGCTCGGTGCCTGCATTCTTGCCCACCCGCAGCGAACGCCGCAGCGCCACGCGCAGTCCGGCTTCCTTGGGCAGCGCGCGGAGCGCCGGGCCCCGGCTCGCGCGCCGGGAGCGGCCTTTGGCGAAGATCCGGCGGAGCAGTGCATGCGTCCAAACATTGGCTCCGCCGGCGCCGGTGTTCTCGTCGGTGCCGAGAATCTTCCCCACCGCGTGATCCCTGAACCCCGCCGTGAAAATGTCGGTCGTGCTGTAGCATAATCCGTTGGTCACGAGCACGATCGGGCCGTAGTAGCGCTGGCCGATGGCATTGCAAGATTCGGGCGTATCCAGCGGGATGCCCGCCGAGAACGGCGCGCCGGTCTCGCTCGCGCGCTGCATCGACGGCAGCCAGCGCGTAAAATGGCCGAGGGACTCGCTTCGGCAGAGCTCGAGGCAGGAGGGCGTGCTCCGCAGCTGCAGCGGCTCGGGCTCGATCCGGCGCGGTGTCAGGAGCTGGAGCAGCCTCTCGCCATTGGTGAGGACGCCGCCGGTATTGTCGCGTACGTCGAGAATGAGGCCGTTCTGCGGCAAGAGCTCAACGAGGCGCACGAACTCCTTGACGAAGCCGTCGACGTCGTCGAGCTGGAAGGTGCGCAGCCGGAGATAGCCGAAGCGGCCATGGGTAGTGCGAACGGGCCGCGCCTCGAACACCGCCGGCATGATGCTCCCGCAGCCCTCGACCGCCGCATGGGGATGCCGCCTCGCCGCGAGTCTGCGCTCTGCCGCCACGACGTGGGGCTTGTAGAGAAGCTTCTTACCGTGGCGGATAAGATCGCCCTCGAGATCGATGCCGAGCGACATGGCGGTCGGGCGGTGCGCGTCGTGATCGATCGCGTGTCTCTCGCGAGGCAAGGCGAAGACCAGCCAGGGAAGCCGGATTTCGCGCGCGCGGCCGCGGCGGCTGCGGTATTCGACCACGACCTCGCGCTCCTCGGGCGGCAGCGAGCGGAAGAGCGGGCGGAGGGTCAGCCGTGCGACGCCGCGGGCGCGCCGTGCCGGCTCGTTGCTGCCTGCACTGATCCCGCCCACCAGCATCACCGCGCGATCGATCGGGATCGAATTCCAGCTCGACACCTCCACGCCCGGCCGGAAACGCGGGTGCTTGAAGCCGGGCAGCAGTTTGCTGACGATGTATTTCCGCACCCCGCCCTCGAAGCAGTCCTCGATCGCGAAGGGGAGGAAGGCCACCGCCTTGTTGTAAGGGCGCGGGAGCAGATAGTTGGTGTGGAGATCGCAGAGCGACATGAAGATTTCCGACATCTCGTGATGGAAGGAGAGATCGCTCGCCAGGTGCCGCAGGTTGATGGCCAGGAGCTCGAGCCGACGCACCGGATCGATGCCGTGCATGGCCCGCTTCATCGGCAGATGCGCGTAGAATTCCTCGAGCAGCAGGATGGCCTGCCCGACGATCAGCCGGCGCTCGGCAGGCGAGAGCGGCTCGGCACGCGCGAGGAAATGCTCGAGCCTGACCGCACCGCGAAGATGCGGCTTGATTGCATCGTCGAGGCCGGCGAGGAAGGTCGCTGCGAGCGCGCGCTTGGGCGGCCTGCGCCTCTTCTTGCGAGCACCCTTCGCGGTGCGCCGTCGCAGTTCCGTGGCGTGCGGAGGTGGCATCGCGTTTCCTCGCGGCGAAAGCGGACGGGATCGGTCGTGCCTGCACAACCGTTGCCAAGCCGCAGGCGACGGATTTTCGTATGTCTCGCCCGCGACTTCAAGGTATCCTGCGGCAAAAGCGCGCCTTTTTTCACGGCGCCAAGAGGCGCCTCGGCGGGAGCGAATAAGGCGTGAGATGCGGCGGGTGCCATAGCGACAACCCGGAGGGCAATCGCTTTTGCGATCGCTGCGGCGCGCCCCTTGCCAGGGCCTGCGCCGCCTGCGGCTACGAGAACCGCGCCGACGCCAAGTTCTGCGGCGGCTGCGGCAAGGCGCTCGAGCAGGCAGCACCTTCGCCCTCCCCTGCCCCCGCCGGACCCAGGCCGCTTACCGTCGCCGACTACACGCCCCAGCATCTCGCGGCGCGCATCCTGAGCTCCCGGCTGACGCTTGCCGGGGAGCGCAAGCAGGTGACGGTCCTCTTCGCCGACATCCGCGGCTCGACCGAGCTCATCCACGGGCTCGATCCCGAGGTTGCGCTCGAGCGTCTCGATCCCGGGCTCAAGGTCATGATGGAGGCCGTGCACCGCTACGAGGGCGTCGTCAGCCGGGTGCAGGGCGACGGGATCATGGCGCTTTTCGGCGCCCCCATAGCGCACGAGGATCACGCGGTTCGCGCCTGTTTCGCGGCGCGCGCCATGCTCGACGGCATTGCGCGCCTCGAGGGCACCCCGCTCCGCATCCGAGTGGGCATGAACTCGGGCGAGGTCGTCGTCCGTTCGGTCGGCAACGACCTCTCGCTCGAGTACGATGCGGTCGGCATCACCGTGCATCTCGCAAGCCGGATGGAGCAGATCGCCGCCCCGGGCACGGCCTGCCTGAGTGCGAGCACGCTCAAGCTGGCGCGCGGCTTCGTCGAGGTGCGGCCGCTCGGCGCCCGCGAGGTCAAGGGGATCGCAGCGCCGGTTGAGGCCTTCGAGCTTGGCAAGATCACCGGGCGCGCGCGCTGGGAGGTCCGCGCCGCGGCGCATGGCCTCAGCCGCTTCGTCGGGCGCGAGACGGAGATGGCGCTCCTCTCGGACGCGCTCAAGCGCACCCTTGCCGGACGCGGGCAAATCGCAGGGATCGTCGGCGAGCCGGGGGTGGGAAAGTCGCGCCTCGTGCACGAGTTCCTCAACGCGCAGCCTGCCACCGAATGCACCGTGCTGCGGGTCGGCGCCATGCCGCACGACCGCCATACGCCCTTCCTCCTCATCGCGCAGCTGCTGCGCGCCTGGCTCGGCGTCGCCGACCGCGACCGCCAGAGCGAGATCGGCAAGAAGCTGACCACGGCGGTCGCGGAGATCGACGGCCAGCTCCTGGCCGCGCTGGCACCGCTCAAGTCGCTCCTCGACCTGCCGCCCGAGGACGCGGAGTGGGAGCGCCTCGATCCGCCCTTGCGCCGCCAGCGCATGCGCGATGCCGTCCGCCTTCTCCTGCTCAAGGCCTCGGCACCCAAGCCGCTTATTCTCGTGGTCGAGGATCTGCATTGGATCGATGAGGAAAGCGAGGCGGTCCTCAACGCCGTCGCGGCCGGGCTCGGGGCGGCGCGCCTCCTGCTGCTTGCGACCTTCCGTCCGGAATATCGTCATGATTGGGCCCGGCACGGCTATTTTTCGCAAGTACGCGCCAATCCGCTCGCGGAGAAGGCCGCCGACGAGCTCTTGCAGTTCATGCTCGGCGACGGCAAGGGGCTCGAGGCGTTGCGGCGGCGCCTCATCGCGCGCTGCGAGGGCACACCCTTCTTTCTCGAGGAGATGGTGCGCGCGCTGAGCGAGACCGGCGTGCTGGTGGAGGCGCGGCTGACGCGGAGCCTCGAGGAGATCGACATCCCCCACTCCGTGCAGGCGGTGCTCGCCGCCCGCATCGACCGGCTCTCCGCCCAGAACCGCGGCGTGCTGCAAATCGCCTCGGTCATCGGCAAGGACGTGCCGCTCAGCCTGCTTCAGGCGGTCGCCGCCATGTCCGAGGCGCAATTGCACGAGCGGCTCGACGAGCTGCGCGCCGCCGAGTTCCTCTACGAAGTCAACCTCGCAACGGGGATGGAATTCACCTTCAAGCACGCGCTCACCCACGAGGTCGCCTATGAGAGCATGCTGCTGACGCGTCGGCGCGAGCTGCATACGCAGCTGGTCCGCGCCATCGAAGCGACCTATCCGGACCGTCTGGACGAGCTCACCGAGCGCCTCGCCCACCATGCGCTTACCGGCGAGATGTGGGCCCAGGCCGTCGATTACTGCTTCAAGGCCGGCCAAAGGGCCAACCAGCGCTCGGCCCATCGTGAGGCGATCGCCTATTTCCGGCGCGCGCTCGACGCCCTCGCCCATCTGCCCGAGGAGCGCGCCAACATCGACCGGGCGATCGACATCCGTCTCGGCCTGCGCATCGCACTTGCCGCGGCGGGCAAGCACCTCGAGATTCGCACCTGCCTCGAGGAAGCCGAGGCTCTGGCGAAATCCATCGACAACAAGCCTCGGCTTGCGCTCATCAATATCAGCAAATGCACGATTCTCAGCGTTCTCGGGCCGCTCGAGGAAGCGATCGATGCCGGGCGGCTCGGCCGCGACATCGCAACTGAGATGGATGACCCGGCCTCGGCTATCAGCGCCAGTTACGCATTGGGACAGGCCTATTGGTATCGCGGCGACCTCCAGCTTGCCGAGGAGGCTCTGCTTCCCTCCGCGACGCGCGTGAGCTCGGGCCTGGAGCTCAAAAGCGCAGGCACGACCGGCAGTGCCGCGGTACTTTGCGTGGGTTGCCTTGCCAACACCTATAGCTTCCAGGGTCAATTCGATAAGGCGTTCTCCTCAAGCGCTGCGGCTCTCGCGATCGCAATGAAGACGAACCGCCCCTACGATCTGAGTTATGCCCGCATCGCACGCGGATTGGCGTTTCTCATGAAGGGCGAGCTTCAGCCGGCCATCGAGGACCTCGAGGAGGCGCTCAGGGTTTGCCGCGCGGGCGAAATCCACCTGCTCGTGCCCGCGGCGGCGCGTTATCTCGCTCGCGCCTACGCGCTCGCGCAGCGGGCGCGCGAAGCGCGCGAGATCATAGAGGAGGCTCTGGGGCTGGCGAACATGCAGACGTTGGCGTCGCTCCAGGCCTGGTGCGGCAGCTCGCTGGCACTCGCGCATCTCGTCGCCGGGGCGTGGTGCGAGGCTGAAGCCGCCGCCGCCGCCGCTCTCGAGCACGCGCAAAGACACGGATATCATCCGGTCGAGACGCTCGCCTTGCGCTCGCTTGCCTTGTCATTTGCCCGGCGGACTCCGAGCGAGCTCGAGCGTGCCGAGCGTCTCTCCCGGCAAGCGCTGTCGGTCGCGGACAAGATCGGGATGCGTCCCGAAGTCGCCCACTGCCACGCCGACCTTGCCGAGATCATGCGGCGTTCCGGCCATAAGACCGCGGCGCAACGAGAGCTGGCGACGGCGATCGGGCTCTATCGTGACATGGGCATGGCGTGGTATATTGCGCAGGCTGAGGCGGCAAGCGCGTAGCCGCGTCTTCCGCAGCGGAGCGCATCAGCGCGTTCCGCCCGACAACCATCAAGACCCGTGAAGAGGGAGTTGCCATGGCCAAGACGATCAAGTTCAAGGATATGTCGAGCATTCTCGGGAAAGCCTCCCGGAGTCCGGCATTCAGGAAGAAGCTGCTCTCGTCGCCCGCGAAGACGCTGAAAGCGGCGGGCTACGATCCCCACAAACAAGCCGTTTCCGTGATCCGCTCCCTCAAGCACAAGATCTTCGGCGCGGCACCCAAAAAGAGACGCCGTAAGAAGCGCGATTCTCACGGCGGAAGCGCCGCGGAAGCTTAGATTCCGATCCGATGCGGCAGACGAGGGTCCTGCTCGTCTCCATGCCGCTGTCGGCGCCGCATTATCCCAGCATGGGCTTGAGCCTGCTCAAGCCCGAGCTGGAGATGTCGGGCGTTGCGTGCGACCTGCGCTACTTCTCGCTCGCCTACATCGACGCGCTCGGCGCCGATGCGCATGATTGCCTGACCGACCCGCAATATTACATGGCCCACGTCGGCGAGTGGGTGTTTGCCGCCGCGGCGCACGGGGAGACGGCGGAGGACGAGTTCGGCTTCTTCACCGGGTATTTCCAGAAAGCCTATCCCGAGTACCACACGCCGTCTCGGCTGATGACTTTTCTTGCCGCCCGGCAGGGGGCGGCGTCCTTCATCGAGCGTTGCCTCGATGAGGTCGACGGCTCGGCCTATGGCATCGTCGGCTTCACCTCGGCCTTCCAGCAGAACATGGCCTCATTGGCCTTGGCAGGGCGGCTCAAGGCGCGCTACCCGCATCTCCTGATCGTCTTCGGCGGCACCAACTGCCAGGGCGACATGGGTGTTGAGCTCCACCGCAAATATCCCTTCATCGACGCCGTCTGCCTGGGCGAGGGCGATCTGGTCTTTCCCGAATTCGTCCGCCGCACGCTCGCCGGCACGGACTGCGCCGGAATGGCGGGAATGGCCGTGCGCAAGGAAGGTGCTTGCGTGGTGCCGAGCCGCATGACGGTGCCGGTCGAGGACATGGACAGCCTGCCCTATCCCGACTTCAGCGAGTTCTTCGCCGAGCACGCGCGCTCTAGGGTGGCCTCCGAATATTATCCGCCGGCGGCCGTGTTCGAGACCTCGCGCGGCTGCTGGTGGGGTGCGAAGCATCACTGCACCTTCTGCGGCCTCAACGCGCTGACGCTCGCCTACCGCAGCAAGTCGCAAACCCGGGCCTATGACGAGCTTGCCTATCTGGCGAGGCGCTACGGCAACGATCTCGCCAACGCCGACCTCATCCTCGATCCGCGCTACTTCGAGGAATTCATCCCCCGTTTGGCCGAGGAGGGGCCGGAGGTCACCATCTATTACGAGATGAAGGCGAACCTGAAGCCGGAGCAGCTCGTGCTGCTCTCGCGCGCCGGCATCAAGAAGATCCAGCCCGGTCTCGAATCCCTCGACACGGGCATCCTCAAGCTGATCGACAAGGGCTGCACGATGCTGCAGAACGTGCAGACGCTCAAGCTCGCCGCCGAGAGCGGCGTCTACGTCGAATGGCTGGCGCTCTACGGCCTCCCCGGCGAGACGCCCGAGCACTATCGCCGCATCGCCGCCCTCATCCCCAAGCTGCGTCACTTGCAGCCGCCGAGCGGCTTCATCCGCGCGCGCGCCGACCGCTTCAGCCCCTATTTCTACCGTCCCGACGCCTATGGCGTGACGCTGGAGCCGGCACCCGTCTACCGCTTCATCTACCCCTTCGACGAGGCGAGCCTCCGCCGCCTCGCCTACCACTTCGACATGCGATCGGCAGAGCTCGAGCGCGTCGGCGCCTACACCGCACCCGCGGCGAGGGAATTCCGCGCCTGGCAGGACCACAAGGACGCGAGCGCGCTCGCGGTCGAGGAGTTGGGCAACGCGCTCAAGCTCAGCGACGCGCGCTGGGGTCGTCGGCACCGGAACTGGCTTCTCAAGGGTGCGGACGCCGCGATCCTCCGCCTCTGTTGGAGGATCACCGCACGTCACGCGATCGACAAGGCGGTCGCCCAGAGCTTCAGCGCAAAGGCGACCCAAGCGGCCCTCAAGCGCCTCATCGCGCGCGGCTTCCTGCTGCAGGAGGGAGAGCAGTTC